>CAZKJV010000128.1:0-4090 GCA_964553175.1 uncultured Muribaculaceae bacterium
AAATAAATCAATAAATTCCCCATATTGACATAGTTTATTGTCTGTTTTAGCATGAAATAAAGAAATAAAGCGAGAATTATATGAACTTTTTCAAATTACACATCGGAATATTTATTGAAGCTACGGTAATTTTAACAATTATATTTTTAAGCGTTAAAGTCGTAGATTTTATAGATAAAAAACTTCGTGAAAATATTATAAAAAAACACGATAACAGTACGAGATTATTAAGCTTTTGTCCTATCTTAAACAGAATAACAAAAACGATAATCTTCTTTATAATCGCTGCCTCTGTAATGCAAGCACACGGCTACTCAATGACCTCACTCATCGCAGGTTTTGGTATCGTTGGTATGGCTGTCAGCTTTGCTGCAAAAGAATCTATCGCAAATGTGTTCGGTTCTTTTGCAATACTTTATGACAAAATCTTTGATTTAGGCGATTACGTTATTATAAACGACATTGAAGGTACCGTTATTGACATAAATCTTCGTTCAACAAAAATCCGAACAATTGATAACACAATTATAATTTTACCTAACAATGTTGTTGCAAACGCAATAGTTACAAACATTTCTGCAATATCAAAAAGAAGAATTGACGAAGTAATCGGAATAACTTATGACACTTCAAACGAAAAAATTGAGAAGGCTATTCAAATAATAAAAGATATTTTAAAAAGTAACGAAGAAATAGAAACAAATGACTCTTTAGTTTATCTTGAAAAATTAAATTCAAGTTCAATTGATATTCACATGCAAGCCTATGTAAACTACGGAGATGTAACAAACTTTAGACGTATCAAAGAAAATGTTATAATGGAAATACTAAAACAATACAGACAGGAAGGAATAGAATTTGCGTTTCCATCGCAATCTATATATTTAGCAAATGAAAATTAAAATAATAGCACTCGGAAAAGTTAACGAACCATATTTAAAAGACGGTATTGATGAATTTTTAAGAAGAATTGCACCATATACGACAATTGAAGTTTCTGAATTAAAACCAGTTGAAGTAAAAGACAGCAATTTAATACAACATTATTTAGATTTGGAAGCTGACAAGATTTTAGATTTAATTAAACCGTCAGCATTCGTTGTAACGCTAGAAATCGGCGGAAAAATGCTTTCTTCTGAAGATTTTGCAACAGAAATAAATGAAATCGTTAATTCAGGTGTAAACGAATTAATCTTTGTAATCGGCTCATCTCACGGCTTATCTCACAAAGTATCAGAAAGAGCAGACTTCAAATTAAGTCTTTCAAGAATGACTTTTTTACATAATTTTGCACGACTATTACTTGTAGAACAAATCTACAGAGCTTTTAAGATTATAAAAGGCGAAACATATCACAAATAAATCAATAAGGATATCTGTTGGTAACATCTTCGCCAAAATCCTGTTTAAAAATAATAACAATAGAAACTAGAGCCGTTATAATTAAAAACAAGCCGACAGGAGAAGATATACAATGGGTAGTCAACTCCCAATAGGTTACAACAGCTAACGGAATGAACATCAAACATGTTAAAATTTTACCCATAATTTAGTTCTCCTGTGGCTTTGTTTAAACAACTACTAACATTGTAACTCTTTTTTCAAGCTGTTTACAGTGCAAAATCAAGCATTTGCAACAATTCTTATTAAGGTAAAATCTACACTAACGCCGAAATAGGCTTAAAAACATGGTTTCAAAGAAGAAAAAATTTAAATAATCTGATTTATCGTAAAATCAACAATTTATGAACGTTTTGGCTTTTTGATAAAAACAATAGAGGAATAAGTAAAAAAGTCATTTCCGTCAAGAAAATAATAATATTTTATGTTAAAATAAAGAAGCAGAGTAATCGGATAATCACGCCGAAAGGTGAGGAAAGTCCGTGCATTCAAGGACAGGTCGCCGGAGAAACTCCGGACGGTGTGAGCCGGTGGATAGTGCCACAGAAATGAATGTTCCGCTTGTAAGACTTTGGGCTTACAAAGAACAAAGACTGCCGATGGATTTCATATCACAGGCGATGGTGCAACGGTGAGTTAAGAGCTTCACCAGCAATAACGGGAGTTATTGGCTAGGTAAACCCCGACCGAATGCAAGATTAATTTGAGGGTTACAAAGGCTGTCCGCCAACTTCAGACAAATCGCTAGAGTTTGTGAGTAATCACATTCCCAGACAGATGATTATCTAAAACAGAACACGGCTTACGGATTGCTCTGCAATATTTATAAGGATAAAAATGAACGTTACTATTGTATTACCAACCTACAACGAAGCTGAAAATATTGAAGAATTTTTGACAGCAGTATACCAAGTTATACCTGAAATCGGGGATTTCAACATCAATACGCTAATTGTTGATGACAACTCTCCTGACGGAACGGCAGAAATCGTAAAAAGACTTCAAAATTTAAACAAAAGTATTCACTTATTAGAAAATAATACCAGAGGACTTGGAAACGCTTACAAAGCCGGTTTTAAGTATGCTATCGACAACCTAAACCCTAACGTTTTAATTGAAATGGACTCAGATTTTTCGCACAATCCTCAAAAACTAAAAGAGCTACTTCCACCAATCAAAAACGGTTATGATTTCATAATCGGTTCAAGATACATAAAAGGTGGTTCAATCCCAAAAAATTGGGCTTTAATCAGGAAATTAAACAGCAAATACGGAAATATTTTTGCAAGATTTATAGCCGGATTAATGCAAGTTAAAGATTGCACATCTGGTTTTAGAGCAATAAAAGTTGATTTTATCAAGCAAATCGATTTAGAACACTTAAACGTTAACGGCTATGCTTTTCAAATGAACATTTTATTTGAATGCGTTAAATTAGGTGCAAAAACATACGAAATTCCTATTGATTTTATAGACAGAGTAAAAGGAAAATCAAAACTTAGCATAAAAGATGTCATTGAATTTATGATTAATTCGTTAGATTTGTTCGTTAGAAGATTTAAGTAGTAAAAAGGCGAAGCCGTTCCGGCTTCGCCTTTTTTTATTCTTTTTCAAAAACATAAACATCAAACATCATACTTGGCTTAAGATGTTGTTTAAAGCTCAAATCCTGTTTTGAAAATTTTATCAAATCGCTTAAAATTTTTGCTGACAAAGTATAATAAATCGAACTTCTTGCATAAACATTTATATCTTTTCTAAACCATTCTTGATTTTGCTTTAAATTGTCTAAAGTTTCATCTGTAATTATAATAAACTTTTGTCCTTTTTTCATATTTGAAAAATAAGTTTTTTGCAGATTTTCTTGCATTGATTTTAACGGCAAATCAAGAACAATATAATTATATAAATATGTTTTAGCCATTTTACGATTTAATTTTTTACTTAAATCTTCCCCAAAAATAAATTCAATATCACTGGGTCTATTATTTAAGAAAAAAGCATCATAAGTATCAAAATTAGTATGTTTACCTTGCGGAATAAACTGATATATCAACTTTCCAAATCTCGGAACAAAAACATAATCATTTTGCGTAAGATTTAATGTTTTCAGGGTTTGTGTCAAATTTCCGGAATACATAATATTTCTATTTAAAACTGAATATTTTTCATTCGTAAATAAGAAACAAGAATTTAACAAAAGCCATACAACACAAAGAATTACATAAAATTTATCTTTATCCTTACTTTCAAAATTTTGAGTTAACCCAACAACTGATGAAATTAAAATTAATGTTGAAGAAATAACTGTATATCTCAACACAAAAGCCATCGTATGAGTATATACCAATACAAATTGAATTAATATCAATAATATTGCAGGATAAACAAACAATTTCATTGATTGAGATTTCATTTTTAAAGCTCTTACAAGCCCAAAAATCCCTATTAAAATAGGAACAAGTGCAAAAAATAGATATTTGAATGTGACTAAATTTGATAAATAATAATAATTTCTTGCGATGTCATTTGTCGTAAATTGTTCATAAATATTTGAAAAAATGGTCAACAACAACGAAAATATACAAGAAATGTCAAACGCAAAAATATCCCTTACAAACTTTAAAATTGAAGTTTGATAGACTAAAACATTATGAAAAACCATAAAAATCACGGGCAAATATAATAT
>CAZKJV010000129.1:0-4003 GCA_964553175.1 uncultured Muribaculaceae bacterium
AACTAAGACGTCTATATAAAAAGTTTGTAAAAGTTACATGGATAATAACAGGAGTTTTACTTTTAACTCTATTACCATTGCTTGTAAAAATATTGTTCTTATCAAATACAATGTCGCAATGGTGGACATCATTATCGCTAAGTCGAATATTACAAGTCTTTTGCGACTTCTTTACACCAGTAATCGGTAATGTTATGGTAATTGAAAATGTTCACGGAATAAATACAAATTCTGTATTTATGGTGATACCTTTATTAATTGCAATTATCGTATTGTTAGCGGGTATTATTGATAAGAACTTACGTCACGAAAATCAACTTGGGGCAATTGCATTAGGAACTTTTGTTGTAGCTTTAATTCCTGCTCTATTTGGAAAATTAAGTCTTGAAGCTAAATACATCATTGAAATTTATCCGATATTAATTTTAGTATTTTGTTCAACAATTGATTCTTGTAATAAAAATTGGTTTAAAATTACGATATTTTCAATTTTCTTTTTATTCCAATTTGCATATGTGTTCACTCCGAATTATTCTGCATATATGCCAAGAGAAGAGGGTAATAAATACGTTGCCGATTTAATCAGAAGTGCGAAATTGAGCCAAAATGATTATATTGTTTTGACTTATTATCCTAAAAAACGATTTGAAAAATACATAGATTTTTCAAAATATAATGTTGTTGAAATTTATAAAGGCAATTTTAATTATTACTATAATCCGTTTTTAACATCTGAAGAAGCTTTAAAAAACGGTAAAAAACTTTACAGAAGTACTTTTTTAAATTCACTAACTCCGGTTTCTGAATTTACAGGCAGTGCGTTAACTGAACGTTTAAACGACGAAGTTTACTTTAGAATGAAACCAGACCAAAAGGTTGCATTTATCTTTTTAGATTCAGTTTCATTCTTAGATGAATCACTTTTTGCATCTGTCGTTATGAATCCTCAAATGTATAAAAAAGCCGCACTTCCATATTTAGTATTTTCAAATATCAGAAACGAAATCGTTAAAACTTTACCAATAAATGCAAGAAATCTTCGCTTTGAGGGTAAGGGTTCTTGGACGATGGTAAGTTTTCAATACTAAATTATTTTACATAAAAATCGGCAATAGTAATCGGTTTAAACAGTTGACTATGGTCAAAAATTTGCATGTAATAATGTCCTGGGGAATGTAGTACAACATAATCCGTAAAATAATGCGGTGAATTTTTATCGATTTTGTAATCGTGAGTGTAAACTATACCCGAAATTGTTGCAAAGCCTGTTTTATGACTTGCACTTATGATTTGAACTTTAATAAACTTAGCCTTGATAGCTTTGTTTGACATAAATAGCCAATAAATTCGTTGTCCTCTTTGAAATCTTTTTGAATAATTATTCGCAGTTTCTTTTGTAAAAGGTACATCGTTAAAAATTATGCCTTGTTTAAATTTTTTCGGAACCCTATAGCCCGAAGTCAATACAGATATTGCTAATAAAAATATTATTGCAAATTTTTTCATTAATTATTGCCTGCGTTACGAATATTTTCCAACTCTTGAATTTTATTTGTGATTGCACGTTTTGTCAAATCATCATTTTCCAAGTCATGATATTGTTTATAATAGTCAATTGCTTTGTCTAAATTGTTATCTTTTTCGTAAGATAATGCCAAAGCATAATAAGCGTAAGCATAATCAGGACTAAACTCAATTACTTTGTTAAAACAATCACGGCAATTTTTAAAATCTTCTTTACTTGCATAAACAAGTCCTAAGTTAAACCAAGCATCTGAATAACTTTTGTTAGCAGAGATTGCTTTTTTGTAATAGGAAATTGCCTTGTCCGGATTGTTTTCTAACTTGTAAAGATTACCTGTTTTAAACGAAGTCAAAGCATCATTTGGAGTTAATTTTAAAACTTCAATATATTTTTCTATAGCTTCCGTATTTTTGCCAGCTTTGTATAATTCATCACCGTCTTTTACTAATATTTTTACACGGTCTTCTATTTGTTCTGTTGGTTTTTGAATCATTAAATTATCAAGATTGTTGGACAAATTTTCTCCGCTTGATTGATTTAAAGGTTTTGCTTGAACAACAGTAGTTGAAGAATTGAAATCTTCATTTGTAACCGGTTTAATGACAACTGGAGTCTTTTTAGATGTATCAGGGAGTGTTGTTACTTCTTGTTGTTGGTTCGTTACAGGGATTTCTGTTTGTTGTGTGTGACTTGCAAGATATTCCTTGTAATCTTTTTGATATAATTCGTTATTTGAATCGATTTCAATAGCTTTTTCGTAATTTACAACCGCTAAATCATTGTTATTTAGCATTTCATAAGCTTTTGCTAAACCGTAATAAGCGTAACTTTGATTGTTGTCTTTTGCAATTGCTTGTTCAAATGGTGCAATCGCTTCTTTAAAACGGTCTTTTGTTAATAGGTAATCACCTTTTGAAATGTACGCAGAAACTAAATTTTTAGCTAATCTATCGTTGTCTTTTATTGATAAAAGTTCGTTATAAAGTTTTATTGCATCTGAATAATGATGAGAAGCGTGCAAAGCAAGGGCTTTGTTTGCTTTTACATCGTAATTATCAGGTTCGGATTTTAAGATTTCATCATAATATTTTATTGCGGTTAAATATTCGTTTTTCTTATGATATTGCAATGCTAACTCTTTTTTAACTTCTATATCTTTGTTATTTTTTGCTAAAGAAGTTAAAAGATTTGAAATAGCAAGTTCGTCTTTTCCTTGGTTTTTGTATACTAAAGCTAATAATTTGTATGCATCAGCATCATTAGGATAAGCTTTGATGTATTTTGAATATTCTGCTATAGCTTCGTCGTAAAGTTGCATGTCCGAAAGCAGATTTGCATAATATATTCTTAAACTTGTTAAATCAGGTTTAAGTTTAAAAATTTGTTCAAATTGTTGTTTAGATAAATCATATTTGCTTAGATAGTGATAAGAAACTGCTAAATCGGCACGAGCTTTCATGTTGTCAGGATTTTCTAATAACGAAAGTTTTAACATCTCAATAGCGTTTGAGTATTGTTTATCTTCAAAAAGAGCGTAACCGTAGTTTGCGTGTTCTCTGAAAGTTTCAGGACTGTTTTTGTAAGCTTCTTCGTAATTTTTACAAGCTAGTGAGAACTTGCCCGTGTTTAGATAAGCATTTGCAAGATGTTCTTTTGCTGAGCTTTGGCTAGGGTAAGCCGAAAGAAATAAATTATAATACTTAATAGCTTGGTCATATTTTTTTTGAGTTAAAAGTACATTTGCAATGTTTGCATAATTATATTTATAAGATGGGAAGATTTCCATTGCTTGCATGTAAGAATTGTAAGCGTTTTCTAAATCCCCTACGTTTTGAAGAATGTTCCCGATGCTAATATAAATAAATGCATCATTTGGACGTAATTTAATTGCGACTTTGTATGCACCTAAAGCGTTGTTGTAATCACCGATATCAGAATAAAGCCCCGCTAATTTTGTGTAGAAAATTGCGTCATTTGGTGATTTCTCGATAGCTTGACGCATTAATTGGATTGCTCCCTCAAGATTATTTTGCATTTCCAATTGACAAGCTTTTTGATATAAAGCGTGAGTTTCTTTTGACATTTCAGCACTTACAGAGTTAAAAGAGCTGATAAATAAAACTAATATAAAAATTGAGATAAATTTTTTCAATGTAAAATCCTCCATTAGAGAATTCTAGCAAATTTTAATGTTGTAATCAAATATTTAAACTTGTGTAAAGATTTTGTTTTTTGTCATTACGAGGAACGTAAGTGACGAAGTAATCCGGTAAAATAATATAAGTAAAATACGCCTTTGCATTAAACATAACGTTCACAAACAAAACGAAAACTCAAACCGTTTCCGTTTGTGTTTGTTCAACTTTTGCTCATTCATTCTCTCATTGCTCTGCTCTGGCTACTGGATTTCATGAAAAAACATAAATGTAATAAAAAAACTCCATTAAAAAATATATTAACAAATGTTAAGAAATATGA
>CAZKJV010000130.1:0-3916 GCA_964553175.1 uncultured Muribaculaceae bacterium
ACTTTATAACATGTGTACTAATATGTAAAGTTTTATTTCACTTTTTGTTATGAAGTTCGTTTAGGTGGATGATAATTATCATTTTTTGGTGGCTTTGGTAATCCTTTTTCTTCACGAGCTTTGTCGATTTCTTCCGGATTTTTAACTTTGATTACGATTGCACCATCAGTTTCTCGTTCCATTGTTTTTTGAACATCTACCGGATAATCATCGTATCTTCCGCCAAGGTTACCGTTAATAATTCTTTCCGTAACTTCGTTAATGTTTCGTTGAACACTTCTTGGCATGTTTGGATAATTTTGCATCCATTCTTCTAATGGCATGTGTCCTCTTTTGCTATTGCAATCACCACATTCTGCAACATAATTTGAAGTGTGGTCTGGACCGCCAAGTGAATCCGGGTGAATATGTTCTGCTGTTGAAACAGCTGTTTGTGCTAATCTGTGAGCGATAGATTTATCATCTTTGTCGCCGTGTGCGTATTTTACAATGAAAGCTTCAATCGAATTTTTAGACATCGGAATTTTTACCGCAATATCTAATAATTGACCTGCTAATTCTTTATCTTTTATTTTATTTGTTACGCTAACCATCTCTTTTAAGAACGGTACTCTTTCAAAGTGGTCTTTATCTGTTCCTGTTTTGATTTTGTCAACCGCTTTGTTTACGCATTTTTCAACTACGTTGTCTTTTCCTAATACAGATGCCTTTTCTTTTAATTCATTCATTACGATGAATTGTTCATCTTCTAGTAAAACTTTTGCGTTAGGTGAATATTTTGTTAATAAACCTTTCATTGTTAAATCAGGATTATCTTTTGAAGTTTTTAATAAGAAGTTAACAACTGCTTTTTCTGTTCCTCTAAAATATTCCATGTTTGCAGTTAATAAGTTTTGAAGTTTTTCTCCTGTTGCACCTACTGCTTTATTTTCAAATCTTTTTACGCCATCGTTTGTCATCATCATACGACCACAACAAGCACATGGGATACCTTCTTCTTTTTTTACTTTGAAGTCAGATTTGCTACATGGGTGACCTTTAAATGCAACTAATTGGCTACCTCTAAAGTAATTAGACAAAGCTTGAGAACCTTTTTTATCGTCGTTTGTTTGCACTTCAGGTTGAATGTTTTGAGGTGCTTTCTCTTTTCCTTGTGTTTGTTTTAAAGGTTGTACCGGTTGATTTTGTTGTATGTCGAGATTTCTCAATATCATAATTTACAGCTTTTATTTTTAGTAAATTGTACTTATTATAATAGTCCTAAAAATAAAATTTGTTAGTCGCATGCTCAAATATTTACAATAGTTTATAATGTAATATTTACACTAATTACAGCCGTTTTAAATTTTATAAAATTTTTGTTTATATTTGTTTACAAATTTTGCAAATGAGTTTTTTTATGTAAGAATGAATTTGGATATTAATATTTTTAACTTTTTTTAGTGAAGGAGAAAAAATGGAAAAAAGAGCTAAAAAAACTTTGATGGCATCATTGCTTTCAATGTTACTTGTGTCTGCTCCTGCCTTTGCAAGCGAAGCGGATTTGGTAGTTCCGGAAATCGCTAAAAATTATCCGTTAGGCCACACTTTATTGTTGATTGGTATTGCGGTATCATTTTTAGGTTTAATTTTTGGTATTATCGCATTTGCACAAGTTAAGAAAATTGAAGTACACGAATGCATGGCAAACGTTGGTAACACAATTTTTGAAACTTGTAAAACTTACTTGATACAACAAGGTAAATTTTTAATCGCATTAGAAATTTTAATTGGTGTATGTATCGCATTTTACTTCGGTGGTTTAGCTAAAATGGGCTTAAACGGTGTTTTAACAATTTTAGCATTTTCTATCATCGGTATTTTAGGTTCTTATGCAGTAGCTTGGTTCGGTATCAGAATGAACACTTTAGCTAACTCAAGAACTGCTTTTACAGCATTAAAAGGTAACCCATTAAACATCTTGAACTTACCTTTAAAAGCAGGTATGTCAATCGGTGTTGTATTGGTATCAATCGAATTAATTTTAATGTTATTAATCTTGTTATTCGTTCCTGGCAACATTGCAGGTGCTTGTTTCATCGGTTTTGCTATCGGTGAATCTTTAGGTGCTTCTGCTCTTCGTGTTGCAGGTGGTATTTTTACAAAGATTGCTGACATTGGTTCTGACTTGATGAAAATTCAATTCGGTATCAAAGAAGACGATCCTAGAAACCCTGGTGTTATTGCTGACTGTACTGGTGATAACGCAGGTGACTCTATCGGACCTACAGCTGACGGTTTTGAAACTTATGGTGTAACTGGTGTTGCTTTAGTTTCATTCATCTTATTAGCTGTAAACGGTGAAGTTGATCAATGTAAATTATTAGCTTGGATTTTCACAATGAGATTTTTAATGATTTTAACATCAGTAATTTCTTATGGTGTAAATGCTTTAGTTACAAAAATATACGCTGTTAAAACAGCAAAATTTGATTTTGAACAACCTTTAACAAACTTGGTATGGATTACATCAATCTTATCAATCGCAATGACTTATGGCGTAAGCTACTGGTTATTATCAGATATGGGTAATAACTTATGGTTAGTACTTTCAACAATCATTTCTTGTGGTACTATCGGTGCTGCTTTAATTCCTGAAGCAACAAAAAAATTCACTTCACCTCAAGCATTGCACACAAAAGAAGTTGTAACAGCTTCTCGTGAAGGTGGTTCTTCATTAACAATCCTTTCAGGTATTGTTGCAGGTAACTTCTCTGGTTTCTGGATTGGTGCAGTTATCGTATTATTAATGGGCTTAGCTTATGGTGCTAGCTTGTTCATTCCAGATGCAGTAATGATTTATCCATCAGTATTTGCATTTGGTTTAGTAGCATTTGGTTTCTTAGGCATGGGACCTGTTACAATCGCTGTTGACTCTTATGGCCCTGTAACAGATAATGCTCAATCAGTTTATGAATTATCATTAATTGAAAGCATTCCAAATGTTGCTGATGAAATTGAAAAACAATACGGTTTCAAACCAGACTTTGAAAACGCTAAAAAATACTTAGAAGAAAATGACGGTGCAGGTAACACATTCAAAGCTACTTCAAAACCAGTATTAATTGGTACAGCAGTAGTTGGTGCTACAACTATGATTTTCTCTCTAATCTTAGTTATTCAAAATTCATTAGGTATTCAACCTGAAATGATTTTGAACTTATTAAATCCATACACATTACTTGGTTTAATTGCCGGTGGTGCTGTTATTTACTGGTTCTCAGGTGCATCTATGCAAGCTGTAACAACAGGTGCATATTCAGCAGTTGAATATATCAGAAAACACATTAAATTAGATTCAGAAGAACAATCTGCTAACATTTCAAATTCAAAAGAAGTTGTTAAGATTTGTACTCAATATGCACAAAAAGGTATGTGGAACATCTTTATTGCATTGTTCTCATTCGCTTTAGCATTTGCATTCTTATCAGCTCCATTTGGAACAAACATGCACCCAGTATCATTCTTCGTAAGCTACTTAATTGCAATTGCTGTATTTGGTTTATTCCAAGCAGTATTCATGGCTAACGCAGGTGGATGTTGGGATAACGCTAAGAAAATTGTTGAAGTTGACTTAGCAGAAAAAGGAACACCATTGCATGACGCAACAGTTGTTGGTGATACAGTTGGTGACCCATTCAAAGATACATCTTCTGTAGCTATGAACCCAATCATCAAATTTACTACATTGTTCGGTTTGTTAGCAATGGAAATTGCTATTAACCCTGCATTCCAAAAATACGCTCACATCGTTGGTGTTGTATTCTTGGTAGTAAGCTTGATATTTGTAATTCGTACATTCTACGCTATGAGAATTCCTCAAAGAAAAGAAGACTAATTACATAATATTGGTTATATAAACCGCCATGCTCGAAAG
>CAZKJV010000131.1:0-3859 GCA_964553175.1 uncultured Muribaculaceae bacterium
AAAAAGAATGGATAAATCATTATATAAAAAACTTTTTTGAAAAATAACAAATAATATAGAAATTTTTGCATAGTATGTGAATTATAACATTTAACTACACAAAGTGCAAAATGTTAACTAGGAGTTTTGTTCAAAAATTTGTTTTAAGTATTGACCGGTGTAAGATTTTTTACATTTTGCGACTTCTTTTGGAGTTCCGCAAGCTACAATGTTTCCACCGCCGTTGCCTCCCTCAGGACCTAAGTCGATAATGTAATCTGCAACTTTAATTAAGTCTAAATTATGTTCAATAATTAAAATTGTATTTCCGTTATCTGCTAATTTGTGAATAATTTTTATAAGTTTGTCTAAATCAGACCAATGCAGACCGACAGACGGTTCGTCCATCAAATAAAGAGTTTTACCTGTCGCTTTTTTGTTTAATTCCGACGCTAGTTTTATACGTTGAGCCTCTCCACCTGAAAGAGTTGTAGAGCTTTGTCCCAGTTTGATGTAATCTAATCCCACATCGTACAAGGTTTGTAATCTTTTTTTTATCGGCGGAATATTTTCAAAAAATTCTAAAGCTTCACCAACACTCATTTCAAGTACGTCAGAAATAGTTTTGCCTTTGTATTTTACCTCTAAGGTTTCGTGATTATAGCGTTTTCCTTTGCATACATCACATTTTACGTATACATCAGAAAGAAAGTTCATTTCGATTTTCTTTACGCCGTCGCCTTTGCACGCTTCACAACGTCCGCCCTTGACGTTAAAACTGAATTGTCCTTGATTATATCCTCGGATTTTTGCCTCATTTGTTTTTGCAAATAATGCTCTGATGTGCGTAAAAACGTCGGTATACGTTGCAGGATTTGAACGAGGAGTTCTTCCAATAGGTGATTGGTCGATATTAATAACTTTATCTATGTTTTCAAAGCCTAAAATTTCTTCAACTCCGTGCGGTTTAGGTTTGTTTTTGAATAATTTATGCATTGAATATTCGTATAACAAATCTTGCATTAATGTTGATTTACCTGAGCCTGAAACCCCTGTTAGCACAACGATTTTTCCAAGAGGAATTTCAACATCAATATTTTTTAAATTGTTTAAGTAAGCATTTTTAACGGTTAAAAAATTGCCGTTACCTTCTCTTAATTTTGTAGGTATCGGAATAAATCTTTCACCGCTTAAATATTTTCCAGTAATAGAGTCTTCAGAATTAATAACATCGTCAATCGAGCCTTGTGCAACAATTTTTCCACCATTTAACCCTGCTTTTGGACCTATATCAACGATATAATCCGCATTACGGATTGTTTCTTCGTCGTGTTCAACAACAATAAGAGTGTTTCCTAAATTTCTTAGTTTTATTAACGTTTTTATTAATCTGTCGTTATCTCTTTGGTGAAGCCCAATTGACGGCTCGTCAAGAACGTATAAAACTCCTGAAAGTCCACTTCCGATTTGTGTCGCAAGTCTTATCCTTTGTGCTTCTCCGCCGGATAAAGTTCCTGCCATACGTGCTAAATCAAGGTATCCAAGTCCGACGTCTTGTAAAAATTTTAAGCGTCCTCTGATTTCATCTAAAATTTGTTTAGCAATTTGTAAATGGTAGTCACTTAATTCCAAATACAATACGTCAATAAAGGCAATTGCATCATCTATTGATAATTTTGTAAATTCATAAATATTTTTATCCCCGACTGTAACTGCAAGCGGAAACGGTTTTAATCTTGCACCATTACAAGCTGTACAAGGTTTTGCAACCATATATTTTGCTGTTTCTTGTTGCCAATATTCACTTGTATCTTCTTTGTATTTTTTTTCTATAAATGGAATTACGCCGATATACATTGAATATTGATTTTTATATCGTTTTGTCCCGAACTGTTTAACTTTCATCATTATCGGCTCTTTTGAACCATAAAGCAAAATGTTTTGCTCTTTTTCAGAAAGTTGGTTAAACGGGATATCCATATTAATTCCGTAATGTTTACAAACAGAGGTTATAACATCGTCATAATAATCTGTTGCTGATTTTCTCCAAGGATAAATAGCACCGTCGTTCAAAGTTAAAGTTTTGTCCGGTACGATTAAATCAGCATCAGCAATAAAATCTGCACCAAGTCCCGAACATCTTTCACACGCTCCATAAGGGCTGTTAAAACTGAAATTTCTAGGACTTAATTCGTCAAAACTTAATCCACAATGTTCACAAGAAAATTTTTCAGAATATAAAATTTCTTCTTTTGTTTCAGGTAAATCAACAATGACAAGTCCATTTGAACGTTTTAATGCGATAGAAACGCTATCTGTAAGTCGTGATTGTATTCCGTCTTTTATAATTAAACGGTCAACAACAACTGAAATGTCGTGTTTTTTTGTTTTTGTAAGTGTGATTTCATCTTCATCAAGGCTATAAATTTCACCGTCGATTTTTACCCGAACAAATCCGTCTTCTTGTAATTCTTTAAATAAATTTTGGTATTCGCCTTTTTTACCAACAACAACGGGTGATAAAAGCTGAATTTTTGTTCCGTTTTCTAATTTTAAAATTGAATTTACTATTTCATCAATCGTTTGAGGTTTAATAATTTCGCCACATTTTGGACAGTGCGGAATACCTACTCTTGCGTACAAAAGACGTAAAAAATCATAAATTTCGGTTACAGTGCCGACAGTAGAACGAGGGTTGTTACTCGTTGATTTTTGGTCAATAGAAATGGCAGGAGAAAGTCCGTCAATACTTTCTACATCGGGTTTATCCATTTGTCCTAAAAATTGTCTTGCATAAACAGAAAGGCTTTCTACATAGCGTCTTTGACCTTCTGCAAAAATCGTATCAAAAGCAAGAGAGCTTTTGCCGGAACCTGAAACGCCCGTAAAAACAATCATTTCATCTTTTGGAATTTCCAAAGATATATTTTTTAAATTATTCTCCTTAGCACCCTTAATAACGATTTTGTCTTTCATATAAAAAGTATGACATAAATAAAAACAAACTTCCACAAACGAATTTTGTAAATAAAATTTAACAATTTATCATATTTTGGCAATATTTTATCTTTACGTTATTTGTAATTTGAGGAGGTAAGTGTTTTTGAATATTAATTCCAAAAATAACATAAACTTTGGCTGGAGCTGTGAAACCCATAGAAAAATTATGGAAACAGCAATCAAAGACATGCCTCAATTTGCAAAATATAAAGATACTTTAGAGGACTATGTTCAACGTCCTGACCATGATGATATAGGCTTTTTAGCAAATAAACATTTTTACTTTGGTGAAAAAATAAAAGAAGATACTTTTACAAAAGAAAAATTTCAAAAAGATTCAATAGAAACATTTACTGACCTTGCAAAGAATACAACCAGCAATGGTCTTGTAAGAGCGTTTAGTAAAATTTTTAATGCTACAAATAATTCTGTAAGTTTTATGGATTTTAATGGTAGAAATAATGCAAAATCCGCTTATGAAGATCAAATTGAATTAATGGATAATGCAATAGAAGAGGAAGATGACGAAGCTACAATTCAAAATGCTGCAAGAGCTTGTCATTTCTTACAAGACGTATCACAACCTCAACACATTGAGGAGACATCTGCATTAGGTAAAGCTATTGATTTAAAAATCCATACGGATTATGAAGACTTCGCAGAAAAAAATGCTGAAAAATGTGCAGAAAATTTTGTAACCGAAGTAAGAAATCCAAGAAATAGTATGCAGTTATTTGTTGATACTTTCTCTACGACAAAAGATTTAGGTAAAATTACAAGAGAAAACGAACCAAATTGGGGCGAAATAACTCAACGTCAATTTAATGTTGCAGTGCAGGCAACAAAAGAGTTCTTACAAAACGTAAGTGACCAAATGGGG
>CAZKJV010000132.1:0-3843 GCA_964553175.1 uncultured Muribaculaceae bacterium
GTTATAAGTGAGGAAAAATGTTAAAAGATTTATTTTTGAATGAAGTTGAAAATGCAATAAATGTTGCGATTGACAATAAAACATTAGGTCAAATGACTGTATATGAAAAAGGTACATTGTCGGTAGAAAAGCCAAAAAATGTAGAATATGGTGATTTTGCCATAAATGTTTCTTCTTTGGCTCGTAATGCTCGTATTGCACCACCTCAAATTGCAAATGCTATTTGTGAAAATTTGAGTAAATGCGGTTATGAAACAACTGTTATGGGCGGTTTTATTAATTTTAAAATCGGGAATGAGCTTTTAGTGGACGCAGTTGCTGAAATTTTTGAAAAAGGTGAAAATTACGGACGTCCAGAAAACGTAAAAACAGAAAAAATAAATTTGGAATATGTTTCTGCAAATCCGACAGGACCTTTTCACATTGGACACGGTAGATGGGCTGCAATGGGAAGTGCTTTGGCAAACCTTTTAAAATTTTATGGACATGATGTTTATCAAGAATTTTATATAAACGATGCTGGTTCTCAAATTCAAAAATTAGGCAATTCTTTATTAATAAGAGTAAAACAAGAAAAAGGTGAAAATGTTGATTTTCCGACTGATGAAGTGGAAAGAAAGAATTTTTATCCTGGGGAATATTTAATTCCTGTTGCGAAAAAATTCTTATCAGAACATGAATATACAGAAGATGTAAAAGTTTTATCTGATTATGCAAAAGAAGAAATGGAGCGTTTGCAACGTGAATTGTTAGAAAATTTTAGAGTTCATTTTGATAAATTTTATTCTGAATTGGATTTGCATAAATCCGGTAAAGTTGAAGCTTCATACAAAAAACTTGAAGAAAGCGGAAAATTGTATGAAAAAGAAGGTGCAATTTGGTTTAAATCTTCTGATTACGAAGATGATGAAGATAGAGTAATCAAAAAAGCTGACGGTTCAAATACTTATTTGACAGCTGATATTGCTTACCATAAAGATAAACTTGATAGAGGTTTTGATAGATTAATTAATATCTGGGGTGCTGATCATCACGGTTATGTAGCACGTGTAAAAGCTTCAATTGATGCTTTGGGCTACAATTCAAACCAATTAGAAGTTCTTTTAGGTCAACTTGTAAATCTTGTTATAAACGGTGAACAAACAAGAATGGGTAAACGTAAAAATATGATTACTCTTGATGACTTGATTGAAGAGGTTGGTGTTGATGCAACTCGTTTTTGGATGTGTATGAGAGATATTAATAATACTCTTGATTTTGATATTGAATTAGCAAAAAAATCAACTGATGAAAATCCTGTATTTTATGTTCAATACGCACATGCAAGAGCTTGTTCAATTTTGAGAAAAGCTGTTAATGACAGAGTTGATACTCAAACAGGTGAAACTCATAAAGCACCTTTAACAGAAGATGAATTAAATAATTTGATTAAATCTTTTGATAAAGAAATTTTGAAAAATGAAGTTGAAAATTCTAAAAAATTAATCTTAAAATTAGAAGAATTCAAATCTACAATAGTAAATTCTGCTCAAAATAGAATAGTTTATTCAATTTGTAGATATGTTCAAGAATTGGCTGCTGACTTTCATTCATTCTATAATGCAACTCGTGTTATAACTGATGATAAACAAACTACATTAGCTCGTTTGGCGTTGGTTTATGCGGTTAAATCGGTATTAGCTCAAGGATTGAATATTCTTGGTGTTACTGCACCTGAAAAAATGTAATATTTTTAAATAAGAAAAAGTGCTGAATTTTTGTTTTCAAAAATTCAGCACTTTTTAGTTTAAACTTTTTTTATTAAATAGCAACAAATTTTTTCAAACCAACGACTTCACCGTGTAAAGTTTTGATGTCGTTATCAAAAGGAATGTTTGCCCAGTTGAATTTTTTAAGCATGCTTAATGTTGCAATTTCTCTAGCGTCCATATCGCAGTCAAGAATTTTTACGACCATGCCGTCTGCTTGTTTTAAGTTTACAACGATACAAAGTCCGCCAGCTCCGACTTTTGCGATAAGGTCTTCTGAATTTTGCATGATTTTTGTATCTAAACGATTTTCTCCGCCGATAATGTGTGGATATTGGCGAAAGGCTTCTTTAATTTTTTCGTATTTTGGAGATAAAAATAAATGCAAATAGCCTTTTAACATACTTTTTAAAGGCATTGAAAGAATTGGAACTCCGCAACCGTCTTTTGTTATCGGGTAATCCTCTTCTATTTCGCATAAATCATTTATTTTTTCTTTTATTAATTCTTGAACGGGGTGTTCTAATTGGTCGTAAGTATCAATATCCCAACCGTTTTTCTTACATATTGCAAGCATCATAATATGTTTTCCGACACAGTTGTTGTGAAGAACTGTTGGTTTTTGTCCCGTTTTCAAAAGATTTTCACAAGCTTTTTTTGAAATTGGGTCGTGGATTGAGCATTTTAATTTGCTTTCATCTAGTCCAATTTTATTCAAAAGTTTTTTTGCAAGTTCTACGTGATAATCTTCGCCTGTGTGTGAGGCACAACAAAGTGCAATTTCTTCTAATGAAAAATCCAATTCTTCATCAATAATTAAAGATGCTTGCAAAGGTTTTGCACAAGAACGTAAATAAAACGGATAATCAAAAGATTCTCCGATAGACAACTCAGAGCATACAATGAAACCTAAATGCTCTTCTGCTGTGAGTTCGCCTCTAAAATGTTTTACTAGTCTTGCCGGATAATAATTGTCTGGGTACATTATTATGATTTCTTGAACATTGTTAATAACTTAGCTAATTTTGCTTTTAATAAGGTGTTTTGTTTCTTTAATTCATCAATTTCAGCTACGTATTTGCTTTCATTAGCAGTTACACCGTCAGGGATAATAGATGAATCTAAGATAAATCTTTTTCTTGCTTCTTCTTTAATAATAATTAAAGATTCTGTATCTTTTTGAGTTATAAATCCTAAGTCAATCATAACTTGAGCGATTTTTACTTTTTGACCTTGTTCCGTAAGTTCTTTTTGTTTTCTGATTGTTAATTCTAGTTGGTCAACGTTGATTTTGCCAACACGTTTAAAATATTCACCTGTTCTGTATCTTCCTGCCATAAATCCTGCCATAGCAACGATTTGAGTTGGAATAGGTGCTTTTAATAAATCTATATCCATTGAAGAAAGGAAATATTTACAAACTTCTTCTAATGTCCAGAAATTGTTTAAGGCAATTTCCATAATAGACATACCTTCGTCTAAACATTCTAAAAATCCATAAACGTTTGGTTCAAGACCTTTTTGACGTTCTTCAAGTTCTGTTTTACCGATGTATGATAATTCAGGAACATATAAGTGGATTAAGTTTTCTTCTTTTCTGTTGATAAAATCTTCAGAAAGAGATTTGCTTAAGTCTTGATATAGATATAAAAATATTACCTGCTTAATCCAAAGCGGGAATTCTTTTAATTTTTCTATGAAATTATTTAAAATATTTTTTTTCAAAATACTCTCCATTCAGTATTTATTTCTTTCATTATATATTGTAATATAATAAAAAGCAATTATAAATGAAAAATGTAACAAAAGGATAAAAATGAGTTTAGACGGTTTTGCTATATCGAATTTTAATTTGCCTAAAGATGTAACTTCTGCACAAGCTTCTGCGACTGCAGAGCAAATTGTACTAAATTCTAATGACAAAGTTGTTGGCAAAATTGACAGAGCTTTAAATAAAAAAATTAATAACGAAGAAAAAGAAGAACAAAAAAACAAATATTTTGAAGATGGATATGAAGAAGACGAAGATGATGATGAAAACGAAAATGATGAATCTTCGGATTTAGATAAAGATGAAAAAATTCCGTTAAACAAA
>CAZKJV010000133.1:0-3843 GCA_964553175.1 uncultured Muribaculaceae bacterium
TTAAAATTTATCAATCTCTTTTTCTACTATGGCTGGAATTTCTGTTTTTTGAATTAAATTGAATTTTTTTGTATTTTCTTTTTGCGTGAATGCAATTACGCCGTTTAGTGCTAATTCGCTTTCAAAAAAGTATTTTTGAGAATATTGTAGAGCTAACAAACCTTTTGTCGGGTGTTTTTTTACCTTGAACATGTTGTATTCAATATAGTCTGCTCCTGCGTATAAAATATCATATGACAAAATATTTTTTTGATTATCATAAGTGATATGAATGTAGTTCTGTAGATATTTTATTCTTTGATTAAATCCAGCAAGATAAGATTCTACTGTATTCCCGTCTACAAAATGGTGAACTGTGACTTTTTTTGTCCAATCGTCTTGGTGTTGAAAATTTCTGATATATTCGTTAATGTAACCTGTTGGTGTTTTGGTAGAAAATTGTAAATCATAAATTTCGTTGTTAAAAAGTAAATTTTCAGCATGAACAATGTTTACCGTAAATAGCAATGATAAAAATAAGAATAAAACTTTTTTCATAATCTCTCCTTTTGGCAAATTATATCCTAAAAGATTGATTTTAACAAATTTTATTATTTTTTATATTAGTTGCTACAATATTTTTCATAAATTCGTTAAATTTTTAATTAATTGTTCTGTTTAAACGTTAATCTTTGTTAATATCGTTTTGATTTTATCTATGTTTGTGCTACGATTTTATTGGAAATAAAGATTCGATAGGGGTAACCTAGTTCTTTAAAAGAATGGAACTTATTTCCCGTAGTAAAACACATAAACATAAAGGAGAAGAAAGATGCCAGTAGCATCAATGATTGAACTTTTAGAAGCAGGTGTACACTTTGGTCACCAAACACAAAGATGGAATCCAAAAATGAAACCATATATTTATGGTGCAAGAAACGGAATCTATGTTATCGATTTAAGAAAAACAACTGATTTGCTAGATGCAGCTTATGAAGTTGTTAGAGATTACGCAGCAAAAGGTAAAAACGTTTTGTTCGTAGGTACTAAAAAACAAGCATCAGAAGTTGTTGCTCAAGAAGCTGTAAGATCAGGTGCTTATTATGTTAACAGAAGATGGTTAGGCGGTATGATGACTAACTTTGAAACTATCAAAACTCGTGTTAACAAATTAAAAGAATATGAAAGCTTTATTGAAAGCGGTCAAATCGAAAAATTACCTAAAAAAGAACAAGCTCAAATCAACAAACAAGTTGCAAAATTGAGCAAAACTCTTGGCGGTATCAAAGATATGAGAGGATTACCTGATATCATTTTCGTTGTTGACCAACAAAAAGAAGACATCGCTATTTTAGAAGCTAAAAAATTAAACATTCCTGTTATTTGCTTAGCTGATACAAATGCTGATCCTGAAAATGTTGATTACCTAATTCCTGGTAATGACGACGCAATTCGTTCAGTACAACTTATTACATCAAAATTAGCTGATGCTGTTTTAGAAGGTAAACAACTTCGTGAAAACAAAGCAGCTAACAATGCAAAAGTTGAAGAAATTAAACCTGAAGATGCAGGTTTAGAAGAAGTTAAAGCATAGTGGAGGAAAAAATGAACATTACAGCTCAAATGGTAAAAGAACTTCGTGACAAAACTGGTGCTGGCATGATGGATTGCAAAAAAGCACTTGCTGAAGTTGACGGAGATATGGAAAAAGCAATGGAAGCTTTAAGACAAAAAGGTATTGCTTCTGCTGAAAAGAAAATGGGCAGAATTGCAGCTGAAGGTCTTGTTGCTTCATACGTAAACGATTCTGTTGGTGCAATTATTGAAGTTAACTGCGAAACAGACTTTGTTGCTAAAAATGATGAATTTAAAGAATTATGCCAAGGTTTAGCAGAATTAGTTGCAACAGCAAAACCTGCTGACGTTGACGCTTTAAATGAAACAGTTTGCCCTAAAGCAGGCAAAAAAGTTGCAGACGTTGTTAAAGAAAAAATTGCTTCTATCGGTGAAAAAATCACTATCAGAAGATTTGAAATCTTAGACGGCAACAATGCTACATATATTCACAATGGCAAAATTGGTGTTCTTTTAAACACTGATAAAAAAGATGAAACATTAATGAAAGATATTTGTTTACATATCGCTTCTTGTGCTCCTGAATTTTTAAGCAGTGAAGATATCCCTGCTGAAGTTCGTGAAGAAGAAAAACGTATCGAAATGGGTAAAGAAGATTTAGCTAATAAACCTGAAAACATTAGAGAAAAAATTGTTGAAGGTCGTTTGCACAAAATTCTTGCTCAAAAATGTTTGTTAGAACAAGCTTTCGTTAAAGACCCATCTCAAACAGTTGCTCAATTAGTTGAAGGTAAATTAACTATTAATAAATTTATCAGATACAATTTAGGCGAAGGTCTTGAAAAACGTAGCGAAAACTTTGCAGAAGAAGTTGCAAAACAAATGGGCAAATAATTAATACGTTAATTATAACAAAAAGCTCTGAATTCTATTCAGGGCTTTTTTGTTGTCTATTTATAAAATAAAAGTATAAATTCGCAAAAAAAAGCCGATTTTTTCAATCGGCATAATTTGGTTTGATTTTTTAGTTATTGGTTTGGTTTAAATTAAAATCTTTTTGTTATAACTAGTCCAATAACAATACTAACTATAACACTACACACATTTTGTTTAGCCTACGCAAATATTGATTCGTTTACGTGGTGAGAAATTACCCTGTTACCCAATTCAGTATTTGTAATTTTGCCGTCTTTATTTGCATCTAGACCACGGTTACAAGAATAGTATTTTGTACCGCTAGTTGAGATTGTTTCTTGACCGGCTTTTGCAGGCATAAATATTAAAGTATATAAATCTCCTGCAGAAAGTTTTGATTTATTTTTCAATGCTGAATTATTTTTTGCTTTTGTTAAATATTTTTCTACATAATCAAGTTGGTCGTATGCAGACATATTGTATAAAGCAGTTGTTGTTGTACCTAAGCTTTTTGCTGTTGATGGCATAAATTGGATTAAACCAGTTGCTCCGCCTTGCTTGTTTACGGCTTTTGAGTTTAAACCAGATTCACTGTGCATTACGCCTAATAAATCTTTGTAATCACAACCAATTCGGTTTGCAATTTCTTTTACTTTATTTAAGAAATTTTTATCTAAGCCAGTTGCACCAGATGAAGCATTGCAGTTACCAGAAGTAGCTGTGTAGTTTGCTGAAGCTCCTGTGCCAAAAGGAACATTTGAAAAATTGAAGTTTAGACCAGCTGTTAAAGAGCCGAACATTTTTGTTAAATTTAAAGATGAAGTAGTTGTTGTATTGAAGTTGAATAAATTTAAAGTATCAGAAACAGCATTATTATTGTTGAAATGTTGAGCAACTAACATCATTGTGTTTAATTCATTCAACGTTATTGTTTTGTTGTTTGAAATAGGTGTCATTATCTCTCCAATAATAATAAAATCTCTCGTATTTATATAAAGGATTTCTTTCTAAAATAATTGCCATTTTTAAAAGTATTGTTAAGAAATGTTAATTAATCTTAAAAGCAAAAAAATAAGACGGTGAAAGCCGTCTTATTTTTTATTAATTTTTTGTTTTAACTATTTTGCTTTTTGTACTTTATTTGCTTTCAAGCATGAAGAACAAATTGTCATTTTTCTAACAACACCATTTTCAACAACTTTTACAGTTTGAAGATTTGGAGCTTGTCTATGAACATTTTGTTTATGAGAGAAAGTTAATTTTGCTGATTTTAAAGGTGTTTTACCACATTTTTCACATTGTCTTGACATAATAATATTCCTTTTCCTACTGTTCTATGATATAAGAATACATCAAATATATTCTATTTACAAG
>CAZKJV010000134.1:0-3837 GCA_964553175.1 uncultured Muribaculaceae bacterium
GAATTGAATATAAATCAAATTATAAATATAAAACAAACTCCGCTAAAATGCTCAGGTAAACTTTCAGCAAGCACAACGGTCTTTAAACTAAAAGATAAATTAGCAAGAAGATATATGTTGCGAAATGATGAACAAGTTTTGAATGTTGATAAAGACGGAGTTGTTGCAATTGCAAACAAAAATGAGCCAAAAGACAAATTGTACTTACGCCTTATGCGTTATGCGGATTTGTGTGAGATTGTAACCTCAAAGAAAGACAAAGAGTTTATGCTAAATTTGATTAACAAAACTCTTAGCAATTACGATGAGTCTTAATTCTCGTTTTGTTCTTTTTTGGTTTGAATTTTAGTTGTTAATACAGACCCGATTAAACCGAATAGCATTAAAAGTGGGTAAAACATTCCTTTTAAGATTAAGAATGAACTTACTCCGATTGATGCTGCAAGGTTTGTTGCAATAAGGATTTGAGCCCCGTATGGAATCATACCTTGGACTACACATGAAGTTGTATCAAGTAAACTGGCTGTTCTTATTGGGTTTACACCGTATTTTTCAGAAAGTTCTCTTGCTATTGAGCCTGAAGTTATGATTGCAACAGTGTTATTAGCTGTGAATAAATTTATTATGCCGACTAAAAAACAAATCCCAATTTCGCAGGTTTTGTTATTTTTAATCCATTTTCCTGTTTGTTGAATTATATATGTAATTCCTCCGTTATATCTAACAAGTAATAACATACCGCCAGCAAGCATTGCAACGATTAGTGTCGGAGCCATTGCGGTTGTGCCGTCCCCAATGTAGCCAAATGCGTCAAAAATGTTGAACATTCCGTATGAAATTCCGATTATTGTATTTAAAATTGTACCGAATAATAACAAAAACATTACGTTTACTCCTGAAATACCAAGGATTAAAAGTAAAATGTAAGGGCTTACTTTAATATAATTTTGAAAATTTAATGCAACTTCGTTCATTGCAGAGTTTGAGCTTGCAAAAATCGGTAAAGAGTAAAGAATTATGCACAAAATGGCAGGAATTGTGATAATTTTTAAATTGTAAAGCATTTCATCTCTCATTTCGACATTTTGAGTACGGCTTGCGGCAATTTTTGTATCTGAAATCAAAGACATGTTATCGCCAAACATTGCACCGCCGACAGTTGCACCGAGTACGAAAGACGGATTTATCCCGAAAGTTTGAGAGATAGAAACTGCAATCGGAACGATTGCGGCAATTGTTCCGCAAGATGTCCCGATAGAAAGCGAGATTAACGCAGAAATTATAAATATACCAAGCACCATAAATTGAGCAGGGATAAAGTGTTGAGCAATGTTTACCGCAGCTTCAACTCCGCCTACTGCTTGAGCACTTGCTGTGAATGCACCTGCAAGAATGAAGATAAGACACATAATCATAATGTCTTTGTTTCCCATTCCAAGTGCAAAAAGTTCTATTTTTTTATGAAGTTTTTCTTTGTGGTTTAAGATTAATGCTGTCGCTGATGAGATTATAAAAGCAACAGTCATTGGTACTTTTGAAAAATCTTTTGTCCAAAGTGAAAAACCAAAATAAAAAATTACGAAAACGATAAACGGTATTATCGCTTTAAAACTTGATTCTCTCCATTGTATATTTTCTTCTTTATTCAATTTCTAATCCTTTCTTATCAATTCAGTTAGTGCATTTGCAATTAATTTGTGCGAATTTTCGTCATAGTGTAACCCGTCAATTTCTGATGGAGTTGCGATTTTATTTATGTCGAAAAGTTCACAACCGTATAGATTTGCTAATTTTTTGTATATTCTTCCGACTTTTTTTGATTTGCTTATGCTTGTTTCATCAAAAAGAATTTTAAAATAACCGTTAAAAATATTTTCATTTAAAATAATCGGCGGAATTAAAATGATTTTGTTTGCGTGATTTCTTGCAACAAGAAGAAGTTCTTCAAGTCCTTTTTCTATTGCGTTAAAGCCTATATCGTATTGAAATTGCAAATCATTTGTGCCGATTGAAAAAATCAAGATATCAACAGTTTTTAATTTTGAAATGATTTTTGGAAAGTGTCTGTTTGCGGAATACAAATAACCTGCAGGGTTGTTCACAAAACCTGTTCGATTATTTGCACCTTCTTCAATTATTTTAAAATCGTCTTTTAAATTTGATTGTAAGATTTGCGTCCATCTTATTTTTTCATCGTATCTGGAACCGTCTTTCGGATTATAACCAAAAGTGTTAGAGTCCCCGTAACACAATATTGTTTTCATTTATATTTCCCTAGCTATAATGTTGTTTAGATTTTTAATAATTTTTCGTTTGATAATTCTTCTAATAAGTCGCATATTGCGGAGCTTGATACTTTTGCTATTTCTTCTTCAACAAAGATATGGCTTTTTCCTGCATTGTTATCTGCTAAATCAGATATTGCACGTGCAATTAAAAATGGAATTTTGTTAACAGTTGAAACTTGTGCAATCGCACAGCCTTCCATTTCAACCGCAGTTGCGTTAAAAGTTTGTCTTATTTCGTTTTTCTTTTTGATATCAGAAACAAATGTGTCACCTGATGCAATTATTCCTTTAAGAATTTTTCCCTTTGAAATATTTATTTTTTCAAATGTTGAAATAAGTTCTTTGTCTGATGAAAATAATGTTGGTTTATCGGAGTTTTTGCCTGTGCACATGTAACCTTTTGCGTAACCGATTGCAGATACATCAAAATCGTATTGCACTAAATCTTCGCCGATGACAATATCTCCGACTTCAAGATTTTCTGCTATGCCACCAGCAATTCCTGTGTTGATAATGTAATCTGGTTGAAATTTGTCAATGATAAATTGAGTGCAAAGTGCAGCGTTAACTTTGCCGACACCACTTTTTACTAAAACTATATTATGGTTAAATAAAGTTCCTGTATTTATTAAAAGTTCGCTGTATTTTGTTTCTTTTAAATCTTCTAATTTATTTTTTAATTCGGAAATTTCGCAATCCATTGCTCCGATAATTCCGACTGTTAGTCTATTTTTCATAGTACATTTTCTCCACAGTCCAATTTTCTAAAACTTTTGCCATATCTTTCGCAATTGATTTTGCTCCGTTTAGATCGTGTTCTTTGTAATTCCCGCATTCGATTTTGTTGGTTCCTGGTATTTTACCCTCAAAATCTTTTATAAAATTTAGGCTATCTTTAAACAAATTTAGGGCTTGCTCGTGTGAAATTTTATCTCTCACAAGAAAATAAAAGCCGGTTCTGCACCCCATTGGTCCAACATAAATGATATTTTCTGAATAATCGGTATTTCTCACGTATGTTGCAAATAAATGTTCAAAGGTGTGCATTTCTGCATTGTTCAAGTAGTCGTTTTCCTTGTTGTTAGGACGTTTCATACGAATGTCATAAGTTGTTATATCTCCGTCAATTCTTGAAATATACATACCTTTTTGTAATATATCGTGGTTAACTTTAAAGCTTTCAATCGTTTCCATTAAAATACCTCCTTTAATATTATACCTTAGATACGGTTTTTAAACAGTTTTTACGTAGTTTTGTAAAAGATGTATTTTTACTTAATTCGTGTGAAAATTTTCTTGCATAAACTAATTTTATATGTTAAATATATTTTATAGTTTTTGTGACGGAAAAATCGGAGTATAAATAAAAATGAAAAATAAAAAGTTTTTAGGGTTTACTCTTGCAGAAATGCTTGTTGTAATAGGGATTATCGGGGTCGTTTCCGCCTTAACTCTTCCAAACTTGAATAATTCAACAGGCGACCAAGAAAAAGTTGCAAAATTCCTAAAAGTTCATCAAAATTTGAATGAAGCTTTAGCTCGTGCAACT
>CAZKJV010000135.1:0-3821 GCA_964553175.1 uncultured Muribaculaceae bacterium
TTTTTTGGGGTAAATTTCTGATAATTTTGTTTTTATTATTTTGGTATTTTTAATTACAAAATTTTTATATGAATCTTATCAATATAATCAAATTTATATTACAAATAAAAGAATAATTATCACGCAAAAAGACAGAATTGAGGGAATTTCATTTGAAGAAGTTCAATATTTTAATTCTGTGGATTTTGATTTTTCGACTTTAAATTTAAAAAGTAAAAGAAAATTTATTTTTCTATGCACAAATTTGGACGATGTAAAAAATGAGTATGTAAAGTTAAATCCTGCGTACAAGCAACCTTTTATGACGTTAAGACGGATAATAATTTTGTTGTTGATTTTAATAGCGGTTGTTTTGTTTAATATTCCTCATAAATATTGGAATAAAATTCAGCAAAAATTAACTCCACAAAGTTATAAAGTAGAAAAATCAATAGAAATTACAGATTCTCAATCGTATATGGAATATTTGCAAAGGATATTAAGACTAAATTGGACTCCGCCAAAATATGAGCAAGATGCGAATGTAGTTGTTGAATTTAATATAAAACCCGACGGAACAATTTTTGATGAAAAAGTTGTTAAAACTTCGGGTAGTCGTGAATTGGATAATTCTGCTTTGTTTGCAATAAGAAAAGCAAATCCTTTGCGTAAATTACCGAATGATTTGTTAAATGAAAAAGAGGTAAAAATTAATTTTACGTTTGATTATGATGTAAAAAACGAAAATAATTAAATATTTGTTATATAATTAGAAAAGATTGAATTTAGAAATAAAAAGGAAGATGAAATATGCTAAGAACAGGTATTGTAGGATTACCAAACGTAGGAAAATCAACTTTATTTAATGCTTTAACAAGTGCTAAAAACGCTCAAAGTGCAAATTATCCGTTTTGTACAATTGAGCCTAATGTTGGTGTAGTTGGTGTTCCTGACGAACGCTTATACAAATTGCAACCGCTTGTTCATACAGATAAAGTTGTTCCAACAGCAATTGAATTTGTTGATATTGCAGGTTTGGTAAAAGGTGCAAGCAAAGGTGAGGGGTTAGGAAACCAATTTTTGGCAAATATCAGAGAAACTGATGCTATTATTCAAGTTGTAAGATGTTTTGATGACCCTAATACTATTCACGTTGCAGGTAAAGTTAATCCATTAGACGATATTGAAACAATTAATACAGAACTTGCTTTAGCTGATATGGCATCTTTAGAAAAGAGAATTGCAAAATCTTCAAAAGTTGCAAATTCTGGTGATAAACAGGCAAAAGTTGAAGTAAAAGTTATGCAAACTCTTTATGACAAACTTTCAGAAGCTTCATTTATCAATGTTGAAGAGTTATTTGACGACGAAGAAGAATTAAAAATTGCAAAACAATCTCAATTAATGTGTATAAAACCTGTTATTTATGCAGCGAATGTTTCTGAATTTGATGTTGTAAACGGCAACGAATATACAAAAATTGTTGATGAATATGCAAAACAACATGGTGCAGAAATGGTTATTATTTCTGCAAGAATTGAAGAAGAATTAGCAGAACTTTCACAAGAAGAAGCAAAAGAATATTTAGCAGAAATCGGAATTGAAAATTCCGGTATTGAAAAAATGATTAAAGCTGTATATCATTTGTTAAATTTAAGAACTTATATCACTGCAGGCGAAATGGAAGTTAAAGCTTGGACTATTACGGCAGGCATGAAAGCTCCTCAAGCTGCGGGTGTTATTCATACAGATTTTGAAAAAGGATTTATCAGAGCAGAAGTTATTTCTTATGAAGATTTTCTTGCTTGTGAAGGTTCTTATACAACAGCAAAAGAAAAAGGTTTAATGCGTCTTGAGGGTAAAGATTATGTTGTTCAAGACGGAGATATTATGCATTTTAGATTTGCTAATTAAAATGATTAAAAAAATTAAAAAAGGGCGGTTTTGCATTTGCAAAACCGCCCTTTTTTTATAAATTTTTATTGTTTTTGGAACCAGCCTCTTACTGTTTGATATACGCCTTTTCCGTATTTATCAATCATATCAATAAGTCCCATTTTTGGAAGTTTTTTACCTGTTATAACTTCAATAGCACCTTGATTTGGTGATAAATCTTTGCCGGTAGCTTTTTCGATTACTTCTTTTGCACCGCCCATAGGGATTCCTGTTGCATCTTCAACAACATCTTTTAAACCACCTGTTGGTATGTTATTTTCTTTTGCGATATCGAAAACACCTTTTGTGCCAAGAACATCTTTTAGTCCTTCAGTTTTTACTTCTTTGCCTGTAACCGCTTCAATAGCACCTTTTATAGGTTTATTTCCTTTAACGCCATCAGCTCCGCTCATATTAGCTCCTTTCTTTAAATATTTTTATTTATATAAAATTTAAGTGTTATAATAAATTATTTTGCTATTTTTCAGAAAATTTGTTACAAAACTTTTAGTAAAAATACAGTTGCTAAAGTAAAGTAAACAGCTAGCCCTAAAACGTCGATTGCTGTTGCGATAACGGGACCTGATGCAACGGCTGGGTCAATGTTCAATTTTTTCATAGCAAATGGAGTTAGCGTGCCGATAAGTGTTGCAAGTGACATATTAATTGTCATTGCAATGCCAACAATTAAACCTAATTCAATGTTATGTTGCCAGCCCCATGTAAATATCATTACAACGCCACCAAACAACGCACCGATTAAAAATCCGATTAAACTTTCTCTTAAAATATGTTTTACTGTTGAACCTAAAGTAAGTTGGCCTGTTGAAAGCCCACGAACAATAAGCGTAATACTTTGAGTTCCGATGTTACCTGCAAGCCCTGCCAAAAGAGGCATAAATATTGCAATTATAGGTAAAGCTTGAAGTGTTTTTCCGTAGCAATTTGCAACGTTAACGGCGATTAATTCTCCGATTAATGTTACGAAAAGCCAAGGTGTTCTTGCTCTTATTGAGGTTAAAAGGCTACCCTCTAGGATTTCGTCCTCGTCAATGCTTTCTGTTGAAATACCTGAAGATGCGTAAATTTCTTCGGTTGTTTCTTCTTCTACCGCATCTTGAATGTCGTCCCATGTTACAATCCCTCTTAAGTGGTTGTAAGGGTCAACAACAGGCAATGAATCGAATTGGTATTTCATAAATACTTCTGAAATAGCATCTCTGTAATCATCAATATGTAATTTTACTATGTCAGAGTTCATTAAATCTTCAATTTTTGTTTTAAATGAAGAAGTTAAAAGTCCTTTTAATGATACAACACCAAGCAAGTGGTCTTGTTTATCTGTTACGTAAACATAATAAAGGTCGATGTTGTCATCATCTGCTCTGTTTCTGATGTAGTCTAAAACTTCTTTAACTGTTGAATCAGGAGTAACTTTCATGAATAATGGCGTCATCATACCGCCTGCGGTATCTTCGTCATAATTCATCAATTCACGGACTTCTTCAGAGAATTTTTGCGGTAAGGATTCAAGATAAACTTCTGTGTCATCTTCTTCCATATCGCCTAAAACGTCTGCTGCGGCGTCGTGTGGAAGTTTTGTGATAATTCTTGCAGCAAGGTCTGTGTCGATATCACCTAGGATTTCGACTTGTAGATTTGGTGGGAGATATTCAATCATATCAGCAGCTTTGTCTTCTTCAACCAAATTAAAACATTCAAGTCTTTCTTCAGGTTTTAATTCTTGAAAAATATCCGCTAAATCCGCAGAGTGAAAGGCGTTCAATTCTTCTGATAATTGAGCGTTTGATTCATCTTCCAATATTTCACGTATTCTGTCGACTGTTGCCGTAATGTTTATCATAATTTCATTATATCTTAAATATTTTTTTTGACTTATAATATTT
>CAZKJV010000136.1:0-3803 GCA_964553175.1 uncultured Muribaculaceae bacterium
ATATAATATAATTAATATGGAGAAAAATTCATATTGAAAATTTGCAAAACAAATCAATATGAACAATTTAACCAAAATACCATAAAAACAGGAATAACAGAGGTATAAAATGAGCAAATATTTATTAGAAATCGGTTGTGAAGAATTACCATACAAGTTTATTGCACAAGCAACAGAACAACTTAAAAACGGTTTTTCAAAATTTTTAAAAGACAATAACATAAAATATTCAGATATAAACGTTATGGCAACACCAAGAAGACTTGCCGTAATCATCAGTGATATTGCTGAAAAACAAGAGGACGAAATCAAAGTTTTAAGAGGACCGATTAAAAACGTTGCATACGACGAAAACGGTAACCTTACTAAAGCCGGTGAAGGCTTCTTAAAGAAAAATGGAATTGACCCAAAAGACGCTTATCTTGAAGATAACTATTTACACGCAAAAGCTGAAATCAAAGGAAAAGAAACAGCAACAGTTCTTCAAGAAAACATTCCGTCACTTATCCTTAAAATGCAAGGCTCTCACTTTATGAGATGGGACGATTTTGAAGAAAAATTCCAAAGACCAATTCGCTGGATTGTTTCAATTATGGACAACAAAGAAATTCCTCTTCAAATTATCAACGTAAAATCAGGTAAAACAACAAGAGGACACAGATTTGCAAACCCTAATACCGTTGAAATCAATAACCCTGACGAATACGTAGAAAAACTTAGAAGCGTTAACGTTATCGTTAACCAAGACGAAAGAAAAGCCGAAATTGAACGTCAAGCAAAAGCTGAAGCAGACAAAATCGGAGCAACATTAAGATATAGCGACGATTTACTTGAAGAAGTTACTCAACTTTGCGAATGGCCTGTTGCAGTAACTTGCGAATTTGATGAAGAATTTTTGACAATTCCTGAAGAAGTTACAGTTACAGTTATGGCTGTACATCAAAGATATTTCGCACTATACAAAGACGGAAAATTAACAAATAAATTTATCACAATAACAAATTACGTGGGTGATGAATTTGAAAATATAAAAGCAGGAAATCTTCGTGTAATCAAAGCAAGACTTGATGACGCAGTATTTTTCTTCAAAGAAGATACAAAAAAACCGCTTGTAGACTACGTTGAAAACCTAAAAGGTATGACCTTCCAAAAAGGTATGGGGTCAATTTACGACAAAACTCAACGTATCATAGAATTATCAAAAACAATTGCTTCAGAATTAGACAAAACCTCTGATACAATTGAAAGAACAGCTCTTCTTTGCAAAGCTGATTTATGCACAAGCTTAGTATTTGAATTTACAGAACTACAAGGATACATTGGTTCAGACTACGCAAGAGTTTCAGGCGAAAAACAAGAAGTTGTTGACGGTATTAAAGAACACTACTTCCCTCTAAATGCCGATAGCGAACTTGCAAAATCAATTGAAGGACAAATCGTTGGTATTGCGGATAAATTAGACACAATTTGTGCAGTATTTGTTGACGGAAGAAAACCAACAGGCTCATCTGACCCTCTAGGTGTAAGACGTGCAGCCCTTGGAGTTATCAAAACAATCATCGCAAACAACTTGAAACTTGATTTAAACAAAATGTTAGAAAAAACATTGGAACTTTTACCGGTTAAAAAAGACTGTATAAAAGATATCCAAGAATTTTTCGTACAACGTTTGATTATATTGTTAAACGACGAATACAAAAAAGATACGCTTGAAGCATGTCTATCTCAAAATCCATTAACAGATTTGTCAGATTACATCGCAAGAGTAAAAGTGGTTGCAAATATGAATTCATCAGAATTACTAGAAAGTGCAAACAGAATTATAAGAATTTTGAAAGAACCTGTACATGCCGAAGTTAAGCATGACTTATTTAAACATGACTCAGAAAGCATGCTTTTTGATGCGGTAAACAAATTAGGTGAAACAAAAGACTATAATTGTTATTTAGACAAACTAAACGGCTTAGTTCCACAAATTACGGCATTTTTTGACAACGTATTAGTCATGGACGAAGACGTAGCAGTGAAAAACAACCGTTTGGCAATGCTAACTATTTTGAAAGAAAAATTTGAAAAATTGTGTGATTTTTCAAGAATTCAAGGTTAGTTAAAAAACAAAAAATCAAGATATTACTTAATTCTAGAGTTTTTTGTTAACTTATGTAAACAATACATGAAAATGAGTAAATTTTTATTTTCAGACATCTTTATAAAGACATAAGAAACAAAAACAAAGATTACGGTAGATAAAGGTAGGTTCCCCAAATGCAAAACAAAAATTTAAAACAACAACAAATTCAACAAGAAAATCAAAAAGCACAATTTTTGAACTTTGTACAAGGTCAAGACAAAACAAGTGCTGATTATATTGATATGATTACTTCTGCGGAAGGTACAAGAACATCAAGCTCTCAAAAATTGGAATCAATGGTAAGAGCTCAACTTCGCAAAGAATTCCCTGGAATTGAAAACAAAAAATCTTATGAATTCTTGGTATCAGCAGTAATTCATAACTATCAAAAAAAAGAACTTGAAGCAATGGACTAGTTCAAAAAACATTTTAGAAAAAATACCAATCGTTAAACGGTTGGTATTTTTTTATAATTTTATCACCGAAAAGCACCTTAAATTGAGTAGAATAGATATGATACAAAATTTTACATAAAAAGCTAGAATAAAATAAAAAAATATATTGCATTTTTAAAAAGTTTGGCATATAATTAATTTACAAACAGAATAAATGGGGTTGTAGCTCAGTCTGGTTAGAGTGTCTGCCTGTCACGCAGAAGGTCGCGAGTTCGAGCCTCGTCAGCCCCGCCATTTAAAAAATGACCCTTTCGAGGGTCATTTTTGTCAATAAAATTAGTACTATCATCAATACGATAGTTACTAAATTTTTTGAGGTATGTCTAAATGATTAAAATTTCAATTATAATTCCTGTATATAATAGTGAACATTGCATAGAAAGATGCTTAGAGAGTCTTATTAATCAAACTTTAGAAGATATTGAAATAATCTGCGTTAATGACGGCTCAACAGATAATTCCTTAGAGATTTTAAACAAATATTCATCAAACGATAACAGAATAAAAGTTTATTCTCAAAACAATCAAGGTCCGTCTGTTGCAAGAAACTTAGGAATATCAAAAGCTAACGGCGAATACATAATATTTGTAGATGCTGATGACTATACAGATTTAAAAATGTGTGAAGATTTTTACAACAAAGCCATCAAAACAAATGCAGATATAGTTGTTTCTGATTTTTATAGAATTAGCAATAGGCATTCAACCTTAGATAAAAGGGTTGAAATTGTACACAACAATATTTCCGACGAAGCTTTTAAATTTGATGACGAAATCGCAAATATAATTCCAAATATTCCGTATGAGACAGTGTGCAAATTATACAAAACCTCATTTCTAAAGAAATATAATATAAACTTTCCATCAGATATTTTTATGGCAGAAGATTGCTGTTTTTTCATAAATTGCTGTTTGAAAAATCCTACTATATCAATTTTAAATAAAGGATTGTATTATTATTTAATTAACTCTCAAAACAGTTTAAGTAAAAAAACAGACTCAACAAAACAAATTTTTAACGTCTTTTTATACGTAAAAAATTTATTAAAAACATCTAAAATACACAACGTCGAAGTTTTTAAATTACATTTTACAACTCGTATCAGTAATGCTCTTTTATGGTGCTATAACTCTTGCTATACAATTTCTAACAAAAAAGAAAATCTAAAATACATAAAAACATTCAATGATTATTATAAAAGAATTAAAAATAGAGA
>CAZKJV010000137.1:0-3783 GCA_964553175.1 uncultured Muribaculaceae bacterium
CTATTGTAACACAAAAATTGACTTTTGGAAAATATTTATTATAAAAATTTATATGATTAAGAAAATTATTGATTTTTTACAATTTAAGAAGCACGAGCAAGAAAAAACTGTTCAAGAAGAAATCGACGAACTTTTTGATACACTTTATGTTGACGAGTTAAAAATCTCTATTGGAGAGGATTTGATTCCGTATGGCAGAGAATTATCCTTGAAAATTAAGGATTTACGCAAAAAGCTGAAAGAAAATACCGGATTGATTATTCCTGCGGTTAGAATTCTTGATGATTGTGATTTGCAAGAAAACGAGTATAGGCTTTTTATTCGCCAAAACGCTGTTTTTACAGGATTTACAGTGCCCAAAGAGGATTATGCAATAAACGAAATTGCTGCAAATTTTGAAAAACAATGCTTGAAAAATGTTGAACTTGTTCTTTCAAATGAATTAACCGAAAAATATATGGAAACTGTTCAAAGAAACAACGGTTGGTTGATTTGTTATCTTTCAAGGTTAATTCCGACAACGGGCATAAAAATTATCTTGGCAAATTTGATTAAAAATGGAAAATCTATCAAGGATATTAATTTTATTTTTGAAAAAATTTGTGAAGTCGCAACGCAAGATAGGGATATGTATTCTATTCGAGACCCTTACAAAATAGCAAAGGCACTTAATTCAAGGTTGTAAAATAAAAACAAAACCATCATTAATAAAATACAAAATGAGCAAGCTTTTCAGCTTGCTTTTTTGTTATTATTGATAAATTGAAAAACTATTGATTAATTTTTTCTGTGTTTGTGGGCTCTGAATGGATTATCACATTAACGAAATTTAATTTTTCGCCAATTTGTAATTCAATGTCATCACAAATTTTATGGCATTGAGAAATTGTCATGTCGGGTTCAAAAAATATTGTGATTTCAATTGATTTGTATTGTCCGGATTTGCGTGCTTTTAAGTTTTTATATCCCTTTATGAATTTGTTATTGTTTAAAATATTTTCAATTTTATTTAATTCTATTTCTGGCAGTGAGCCGTCAAGTAAGTTATTCAAAGTTTCTTTTGAAATAGCTAAGCCTGCTTTAATAATTACTCCTGCAACGATTATAGCGATTATTGGGTCTAAAATAGAGTAGCCTGTGATTTTTATTAACACTAATCCGAACAAAACACCTAAAGAGGAATAAATATCGGTTCTTAAGTGTTCGGCGTCTGCAAAAAGTGATACGGAATCAGAGGCTTTTGCAATTTTGAATAAATACCAGCTTACGACAAAGTTTGCTAATACAGAAAATCCCATAACGCAAATGCCCAAAAATGGTTCTGTTTCTGCGTGGTAGCCAAAAATTAAGTTTTTTGTGGCTTTATAAATAATGAATAGCCCTGCAAAAATTATTAAACCGCCCTCAATAAATCCTGACATGTCTTCGTATTTTCCGTGTCCGTAAGGGTGTTCTCTGTCCGCAGGTTCAGATGAACGAGAAACCGCAAAAAATGTAAGTACTGAAGCAAGGAAGTCTGAGAAAGAATGAATTGCCTCAGAAATGATACTTATACTACCTGAAATTATTCCGATGATGAATTTTAAAAGAATAATGACAGCATTTGATGTTATTGAAAGTCCTGCCGCAAGTTTTTTTTGTGTGTTAATGTTCATAAATTAAGCCTTTTTATATTTATTGATATACTAGCATAAATATTTTTATTTTTATTTTTTGTGTAGATAATTTCATTTTTATCTTTGCGGACAAAGAGAAAAATTGCTCAAAATAAAATCCGTCGATTGCAGGATAAAAAATGATTAAAAAAACGTTAATTTGGGTATATAAATTTTGGAGGATAAATTTATGAGTTTTGACTTAAATCCTTTAAATAACAATACCCCTCAAATCCGTACATCACAAACTCAAGACGGTGGTGCCGGTAACACCGGTTATTTTCAACAAAAAAGAAAATCAAAATCGGACGAAGAACGTGATAAGAGTGTTTTTGGTGAGAAGAAAGATACTTTCACTTTAAGTGATGCAAAAGAAATGGACTATTCAGAACCGTCATTTCTTTTAAAAGTTATTTCATACTTTAAATTTTTATTTAATCGTTTACTTCACCAATAAATCAAAAACTTCCCAATTGAAGTGTTTATTGTTTGCGTATTCCAAGATTGCACGGCGGTCAAGATTTTTTAATCTATTGAACATATAGCCGTAGTCTTCGTTTGCAAGCATTGATAATGCTGGAATTCTTGCATCGTTTGCAATTGTTTCAACTTTGTTATCATAATTTATTGCAAGAGTTTTAATGCCATATTTTAACGCTATTAAAACAGCGTGGAAACGCATTGCTATCATATATTCAAGATTTGCCATTAATTTGATTGTTTCTTTTGGACTTTTTCCATAGATAACATTTGTTTTTAAGTTTGGATTTACTGACAAAAGAAGTGCTTCAAAGTGTTTGCATACCTCTAAATCGTTGCTGTCTTGTAGTGAATAAATTTCTATTGTTTTGTCCGGAAATTCAATTGCCACACGATTTGCAAGAGTTATTAAAAGTTTTTCGGTAAGAGTTTTGAAGTTTCTCAATTGAATTCCAACTCTATTTTCCGGAGTTGAACCTGTAAGCTCTAAATCGTAAAGCGGGTCGCATACAAGATGAGTTTTTACGCCCCAACCTCGTAGTAAAAATAAACTTTTGTCATCTCTTACACTAACCCAACGACATTTTTTTAGTAAGTTTTTAGTGAAAAATTCGCCGATTTTGTTTGAAATTGGTCCAATTCCTTGAGCAAAAACGATAACGTCTTTTTTGTGAAATTGTGCTGTAAAAATTATCCAAAGGTAATAAAATAAACTTTTTACGCTTGTTGCGTCTTGAAGTAGACTTCCGCCACCTGAAATTAAGACATCACATTTTTTGATAGCGTTATTTACTTTGCTTAAAGCAAATTTATCTATCGCATTAACTTTATAAGTTTTTGCTGTTTTTGTAGGGTTGGACGAAAGTACGGTAATTTCTGCGTCGGCTTTGTTCAATCTTTGAATAAGCGTTTCAAGAATTGCCTCGTCGCCGAAGTTATCCGCACCGTAGTATCCCGAAATTACTACTTTTTTTGTCATTATTTTATATCTCGATTAGTTTTTTAGTTCGTTTAAAATGTTTTTAGCTCTTGAAGTTATTTCATTTAAAGATAAATCTTCATAGAAATCTCTACCTACACCTACTGCTTTTGCTCCAACTTTGATGTAGTCTTTTACTTCTGACAATTGAATGTGTCCCATTGGCATTATATTTAAGAACGGCATTGGTCTTAAAATATCTTCTACGTATTGAACTCCGCCTAGTGCAGTTACAGGGAAGATTTTAATTAATGGAACTCTTGCTTGCCAAGCTTCATAAGCTTCGTTTGGAGTTGATGCACCTGCAATGAACGGCATTTTTCTATTTTTTGAGAATTTTACCATATTCATTTTGTAAATAGGTGATGAAAAGATTTTTGCACCGCTTGCAACGGCTTGGTCTGCTTGTTGTTGGGTGATGATACCACCAGCACAAACGATTGCATCTTTTGAAACTTCTTCAATTGCTTGGTACAAAGATGGATTTTCTATGGTGATTTCCATAACTTTTATTCCACCTTCGATTAGAGCGTGTGCAATATCTATTGCTTTTTGTGAGTCTTTACTTCTTACTATCGGATAGATTTTTTCTTCCGAAATTAATTCCATTACATTTTTGTTCATATTTGTATCCTTTTTTATGGTTTAATTATATCATGAGCATGAAAT
>CAZKJV010000138.1:0-3773 GCA_964553175.1 uncultured Muribaculaceae bacterium
ACCTTAGCTACATATATATAAAAACATGTTTTTGAAAAAAATTGCTAAAATTTTAAAAAAAATTTTCAAATGTGTACATTTTTTTAAAAAAGTGTTATAATATCTTTTGAAAAAAAGAGGTATTTATGGCTGATAAATATAATGTTGAACTTGACGATAGTTTCGTTTCAAAATTATTTGAAATGACGGATTCACTTCCTCCATCATCGGCGGACATTAATCTTGTAACTCTTAAAAAACAACTTTATGAAATTGGGTTAATGATTAAACATTTGAAGGATGAAGTTGAAGACTTAAAATCAAAATCTAAAAAAAGACGTAAAAGTGGTGGTGATGATTCTTCGGACTCATCTGCTTCATCGTCTTATTCTTCAGGTTCTTCAAGTTCTTCTTCAAGCCAAAAACCTGGTCAAGTTGACCTTGCAGCTTTTGCCGGACAAGTTACTAACGTTCAAAAAGCCTCTGAAATGGCTCAACTTGGTATCTCTATGAACTACGGTCAATCTACTTTGCAATTTATTGACCCTGAAAGTATCAATCGTGAAAAGAAACAGTATTACGACGAAAACGGTAATCCTGTAAAAGGTAAAATTCTTATCGTTGACGACTTAGGTATTATCACATATCAATTAAGCGTTATTTTGAAACGTGCAGGCTATTTGCCTGTTACTTCTCGTGAAATTTATGATGCAATTGACAAATATAAACGTAGTCCGTTTGACTTCGTAATTATGGACTTATTCATCCCTACTGAACGTGAAGGGTTTATTTTGCTTGAAGAATTACAAAAAATTGACGCAGCAAGACATGAAGTCCCTGTAATTGCAATTATGTCTGCATCTACAAGAAAAGATTACAAGCAAATGTGTCAGAAAAGAGGTGCAGCTTTCTATGTAGAAAAGCTTGATGATTGGCAAAAAGAATTATTCGGACTTTTATTGCAATACAAATAATCCTTTAGTTTTTGATTACTGGCTGTTGTGATTTGATTGTTGTATTTATGCAATATCTTTGTCGTGCAGGTAATATTTTAACCAGTGTTCAATGTTTTTATTACTGCTTTTTGTCAATTCAAAGAGTTTTCCGTCGTTTGGTCTTGATGGACGACGTAAAAGTTTCATTCCTGCCTCTTTTGGCGTACGATTTGCTTTATATTGATTACATTCTTGGCAACAAGCGACAATGTTTTCCCAAGTGTCAGGGCCAAGTCTTGATTTTGGGTATACGTGGTCTAGAGTAAGTTCTTTTCCTGAAAGTTTTTTCCCACAATATTGGCATGTGTATTCATCTCGTTTGAAGATATTTTCACGTGAAAATGGCAACTCCGTATTTGGAATTGCCATTTTATATTTTAATCTGATAACTTTAGGTATAAGTGTATTGTCAATTTGTATATAGTTCTCTACATTGTCTATTTTTTCTATACATTCAGCTTTTCCTTTTAATAACAATACAAGAGCTCGTCTCCATGTTGTTAAATGGAGAGGTTCTTCGTTAAAGTTTAGTAAAAGAACTTGTTCCATAGGGGTACTCTTTATCATCTGTTACAATAGTAATATTCCACTTTTTCTATCTTTTAACTCGTAAAAAAAGAGATTGTAAAGAATTCTTCACAATCTCTTTTTGTTATTTAAAATATCAAATTATTTGTTGATATCTTTTACGCTTAATGCGATTCTGTGTTCTTGTGGAGTGAATTTTTTGATTAAAACTTCAACTTCGTCACCAACTTTGTATTGGTTGAATGGGTTAGGGTTTTCGCCTTCCATTTCAGCAATTGGTAATAAAGCTTCTACTCCAGGGAAGATGTTAATAAATGCACCGAAAGTTGCAACTTTGTTAACAGTTCCTTTTACAATTTGACCTTCTTCAAATTGACCTTCGATTTGTAACCATGGGTTTTCGCTCATACGTTTCAAGCTTAAAGAAATTCTCTTTAATTCTTGGTCAATTTTGATGATTTTTACTTCAATTGTATCACCCAAAGCTAAAACATCTGATGGGTGTTTAATTCTTTGCCAAGAAATTTCTGAAATTGGTAATAAACCGTCGATACCGTTGATGTCAACGAATGCACCGAAGTCTGTAATTCTTACTACATTACCTTTTACAACCATTTCTTCTTCAAGTTTAGAAATTACATCGTCAACTACTTGGTTACGTTGTTCTGCAACTGCTAATCTTTGAGAAAGTATAAGTTTGTTTTTCTTAGGGTTTGCTTCTAATACTTTAACTTCGATTTTTGTATCAACTAAGCCTTCAAATGGAGTACCAGTTCTTAATTGGCTTGATGGAATAAATCCTTTTAAGTCTGCAACGTCAACCAATACGCCACCTTTAACGATTGATACAACTTTTGCAAGAATTGTGTCGCCAACGTTTTTAGCATCGTTTAATTGAGCCCAAGCTTGAGCGTATGCGATACGTTTTAATGATAATTGCATGCAATCGTCATCGTTTTCTTCTTTTAATACATAAAATTCTCTAACGTCGCCGATTTGTAATTCTTCAGCTTTGTCATCAGCGTTGTTTGAAATTTCTTTTTCAGGTAAGAAAGCTTCAGTTTTAGCACCTTTTACGCTTACTAAATATCCGCCGTTTTCTTTTTTCAATATAGTTCCTTCAACTATATCTGCTACTGTGTAAGTTTTTGATAGAGTTTCTTCTAATAATGCTTCAAACTCATCTAATTGTGTTTTTGTCATTCCTGACCTCCTTCTATTTTATTTTTTACTTTTTCTATTACATTCTGTGGAGTTGATGCACCAGCTGTTATAGCTATATTTTGTGCATTTTTAATTAAATCTTTGTATTCATCTAGTTCAATTTCGTTTTCAATGTGAATAGTGTTCGTTATTCCTGTTAAAATTTCTGCTAAATGGGTTGTGTTAGCACTTTTTTTAGAGCCTACAACAACTACTAAATCGTTTGTTTGTGCAAGTTCTTTTGCTTCTTTTTGACGCATTGATGTGCTTTGGCAAATAGTATTTACAAGATGAATTTCTTTTGCAATTGTCGTCAATCCTGTCAAAATTGTTTGCAATGTTTCTATTCTTTGTGTTGTTTGTACAACTACGCCAACTCTTTTGTGTGCTTTTATTTCATCTTTGATTTTTTCAAGTTGAGAAACATCACTGATAACAAAAATTTTGTCAGTATATTGTTGAGCGTTTGCTTTTATTGCAATAACTTCTGGGTGTTCAGCTTTCCCAACAATAATTACATAATAACCATCTTGAGCAAGTTGGATTGCTTGATGTTGTACTTTTTTTACGTCAGGGCATGTCAAATCCACCAATTCAAAACCTTTGTCTTGGATTTCTTTTATAACTTTTGGTGATGCTCCATGACTTCTGATTACACAGATGCCAGTTTCGTTTTCCGGTAATTCATCAACAGTTCTAATCCCAAGTTCTTCTAATTCTTTAATTACTTGAGAATTGTGAATTAACTCGCCTAAAATAAATATATTTTTATCTTTGTTTTCTTCTTTTAGTTTTTTTACAGTTTCAACGGCTCTTTTTACACCGTAGCAGAAGCCTGCAAATTTAGCTAAAGTAATGTTTTTTGACAAATAAATTGTCCTGCTTTCGTTTAGACTAGAGGATTAACCTCAGTAATTATATTAAAACATAAATAAAAATATTTTCAAGCAAATAAAAAGGGGTTTTTCAACCCCTGTGTTTTTAAATTTTTTTATGCTGATTGTTTTGTATTTTTTTCAGCTTCTTCAAGTTTTACTCTTAATTCTTTTACGAATTGTTCAACTGTTT
>CAZKJV010000139.1:0-3757 GCA_964553175.1 uncultured Muribaculaceae bacterium
GAATAATAATTTAAGGCAAGGTTAAATATGTATAACTTTATAGTTCCAAAGCAAATAAAAAAAGCTAAAAATCAAAAATTACGCTCAACCATCGCTTATTTTATAAGTATAGGTATTGCGATTATGTTTGCAGGATTTGTTTCTTTTAAATTGTATTTGTCAACTCTTCCTCCAATCAAAAATTTGGAAGAATTTAAACCAAATATTATTACAAAATTTTATTCATCAGATGGTGAAATTATAAAAACATTTACCGCATACACATTCAAAAAAGTTGAGTTAGAAGAAATTCCAGATGCAATGATTCAAGCTATTATTGCAACAGAGGATAAAAATTTCTATCATCATGACGGATATGACCTATTTGGTTTAGCTCGTTCAATTGTTGCTAACGTTATGGCTGGTCGTGTTGTTCAAGGTGCAAGTACGATTACTCAGCAATTATCAAGAATTTTATTCTTGTCAAACGAAAGAACATTTAACAGAAAAATCAAAGAGTTTATTATTGCGGCACGTATTGAAAGAACTATTTCAAAAGATGAAATTTTGGAAATGTATTTGAATAATGTTTATCTTGGTTCTGGTGCATACGGTGTTGAGGGTGCGGCACAAATTTATTTTAATAAACATGTAAACGAGTTATCTCTTTCTGAAATAGCTTTGATTGCAGGTTTGCCACAAGCTCCGTCTGTATATTCTCCGTTTAACGATATTAAAAAGGCTCAACAACGTAGAAATCAAGTTTTGAAACGTATGTATAAAATGAGATTTATTACTCGTGATCAATATAAAGCTGCAAGACATGAAAAAATTAATTTAAGCTCTTTGCCTCAATTATATACTTTTAATAAAGCTCCTTATTTTTGTGATTATGTAATGTCAGAATTGGAAAAATTAGGTTTTGACGAAACAGATATTTCTCAAGGCGGTTATAAAATTGTAACTACTTTGGATTATAAAACTCAATTGGCAGCAAATGAAGCTGTTGTAAAAAATATGAATGCTTGGGGGCTAAAAGGTGACAATCAACAAGCTGCTGTTTTTTCTTATAACACAACAAACGGAAAAATCTTAGCTTATGTGGGCGGTAAAGATTATACAAAATCTCAATTTGACCGTGTTACTCAAGCTGTAAGACCTCCAGGATCAGCATTTAAACCTTTTGTTTTTGCTGCGGCAATAGAAAAAGGTTTAAGTCCAAATGATATGATTCAAGATATGCCAATAAAAATTGGTAGTTGGGCACCTAGAAATTATGGTAACAAATACAGAGGAGAAATTCCTTTATATACGGCTTTGATGGTTTCATCAAACGTTTGTGCCGCAAGATTAATTGAATATGTCGGCATAAGACCTGTAATTCAACTTGCACGTGTTATGGGTATTTCAACTCCGTTAGAATATGACTATACGATTGCTTTAGGTTCAAATGGTGTAAAATTGTTTGAAATTACAAGAGCATTCGGTGTATTCTCAAACGGTGGTTATAAAGTTGAACCTTATGCAGTTGAAAGTATTGAAACTTCTAGAGGTAAAGTAATTTATACAGCACCAAAAGCGAAATCAATAAAAGTTATGGCGGTTGAAACTGCTGCTGCAATGACTGCGATGATGAAAACAGTTATTCAAAGCGGTACAGGTGTTGCCGCAAATATTGGTAAACCTGCTGCCGTAAAAACTGGTACAACAGACGACTCAAAAGATGCAACTTTCTTTGGTTACACTCCTGATGTTGTAACCGGTGTTTGGGTTGGTAATGATGATAACACTAAAAATGGTAATATAACAGGTGGTACTGTTCCTGCTTTAATTTGGAGAGATGTAATGAAAGTTGCAACAGAACCTTATGGAAGCAAAGATTTTGATTATCCTCAAGTAAGTTTGAAAGCATTTAGAGCAGGTAAAGCGTTTATAATTACTCAAGATGCTGCACAAAAAAGTTTTGAAGAAGAGGCTAAGAAAAATGAAGAAGAAGCTCTTAAAAATGACGAAGATGCAGGCATGGACGAAATGGAAGAGCCTGTAATTAAGCAAAAATCTTCAAAAGATGAAAATAAAACGACTAAAAAAGAAAAAGTAGAAGCTCCTGCTCAAAAAGTTGAAGTAAAAGCTGTAAAAATAGACGTACCAAAAACTGATGCTGAACCAAAATTGGCACCTATTCCAATGGCAAAACCATTTTAGTAAAAATAAATTTAATCACAAAGAATAAAAGGAAGATAAAATGACACAAGAAGAAAACAAAAACAAAGAACCAATTTCTCCAAAAGAAAACATTAGACAAGTAAGAGTTCAAAAATTGACAGATTTTGCAAACAATGGAATAAATCCATATCCGTACAAATATGAAAAATCTGCAAGTGCAAGCGAATTACAAGAAAAATACAAAGACCTTCCGGCAGGTGAAGAAACCGAAGATGAATATTCAGTTGCCGGTCGTGTAATGGCTATGCGTAATACCGGTATGTTTATTGATTTAATGGACGATAGCGGAAAAATTCAAATTTTTTCTCACAAACAAAATTTAGGTGATGAAAAATTTAAAATGTTAAAACTTGTTGACGTTGGTGATATAGTTGGTTTTAAAGGTACCATAAGACGTACTCCACGTGGAGAACTTTCAATTAAAGCAACAGAATACACTGTTTTGTGTAAAGCTTTGTTGCCATTACCTGAAAAATTCCATGGTTTAACTGACGTTGAAACAAAATATCGTCAACGTTATGTTGATTTAATCGTAAATGAAGAAACTCGTGAAACTTTTAGAAAAAGAAGTTTAATTATTTCAAAAGTTAGAGAATTTTTAGCAAAAAGGGGTTATTTAGAAGTTGAAACTCCAATTCTTCAAACAGTTGCATCTGGTGCAAATGCAAGACCTTTCAACACTCATCACAACGCTTTAGATATGGATATGACAATGAGAATTGCTCTTGAATTATATTTGAAACGTTTGATTGTCGGCGGTGTTTCTGAAAGAGTTTATGAAATCGGTAAATGCTTTAGAAATGAAGGTATTGATACTCGTCATAATCCTGAATTTACAATGATTGAATTATATCAAGCTTATGCAGATTATAATGATATGATGGAATTAACTGAAAACTTAGTAGCTTTCGTAGCTCAAGAAGTCTTAGGCACAACAAAAATTAAATATGGCGAAAATGAAATTGATTTAACTCCACCTTGGGATAGAAAAACTATGATTGGTGCTGTTGAAGAATATACAGGTGCTGATTTTAATACTTGCAATACTTTAGATGAATCTTTGCAATTAGCAAAATCAATTGGTGTAAATGCTGAAGATTGTGATTCTTGGGGCAAAGTAATTGATAAAGTTTTTGAAGAAAAAGTTGAACCAAGTTTAATTCAACCTATTCATATTATAGACTACCCTCTTGAAATTTCTCCACTTGCAAAAGTTCACAGAGATAACAAACGCTTAACAGAACGTTTTGAAACTCGTGTAAACGGTTGGGAAATTGCAAATGCGTTTTCTGAATTAACAGACCCAATTGATCAACGATCAAGATTTGAAGCTCAAGCTTTAAATAAAGCAAATGGTGATGAAGAAGCTATGGAATACGATGAAGACTTTATTGAAGCTTTAGAATACGGTATGCCTCCAACAGGTGGTATGGGTATGGGTATTGATAGATTGGTTATGTTATTGACTAACTCTCAAACTATCCGTGATGTAATCGCATTCCCTACAATGAAAAATTTAAGCAAATAATTTGATTTTTGATTGAATTTATAA
>CAZKJV010000140.1:0-3753 GCA_964553175.1 uncultured Muribaculaceae bacterium
TTAACCCGCGGCCGGTATACTCAAGTCATTACACGAAAATTTGACAAAGACAGGACCGTTATGAAATATTTATGGCTTTATATCGTTGCAATTATAGCATCTTTAGGAGGCTTGTTATCTGGTTATGATACAGGTGTAATCTCTGGAGCGTTATTATTCATAAATGAAACTTGGGATTTGTCTGACTCTCTTCAAGGCTTTTTAGTAAGCTCCGTTCTAATCGGTGCGGTTATTGGTGCTGCGACAAACGGAATTTTAGCAGATATTTTCGGACGTAAAAAAATCATCATTGCAACTGCCGTTATTTTTATAGTTGGCTCAATATTATGTGCGTTTGCACCAAATATTATAATTTTAATTGTTTCACGAATATTTATAGGTTTTGCGGTCGGAATTGTTAACTTTGTTGTGCCGTTGTATTTGTCAGAAATTTCACCAAAAGCATTGAGAGGGACTCTCGTATCACTTTATCAATGGGCAATTACAGCAGGTATTTTGTTTTCATATATAATTAATTCTGTATTTGCACATGCAGTTTATAATTGGCGTTGGATGTTGTTTGCAGGAGTTGTTCCAAGTTTAGTTTTATTGATTGGAATGAGTTTTATGCAGGATACACCTCGTTGGCTTGTAAGCAAAAACAGAGATGAAGAAGCAAAAAAAGTATTTAATAAAATAGAGCCTGAAATTAATGCTGACACAGAAATTGAAGAAATAAAACAAACACTTAATAAAAGCTCTAAAAACGAAAAATTTACGTTTAAAAAATGGATGATAATGCCGTTTGTTGTTGGTATCGGTATTATGTTTGCTCAAATTTGTACAGGAATAAACACTATTATTTACTATGCACCGACAATTTTCAAATCAGCAGGATTTGACAGTAATATTACAGCAATTTACGCAACTGCCGGCATTGGTATAATAAACTTTTTAATGACAATCGTTGCAATTTATTTTACAGACAGATTAGGCAGAAAACCTCTATTATACTTTGGTTTAACAGGTGTTATGTTAAGCCTTTTTGCCCTTGGATTTTCTTTTGAATTTGCAAATACACTCGGCGAATATCAAAAATGGGTTGCCGTTGGAAGTTTGGTTGCATATATAATCTGCTTTGCAATGAGTTTAGGACCTGTCGGTTGGATTTTGGTATCAGAAGTATTTCCACTTAAAATCCGTGGAATTTCAATGAGCATCTGCACAGTTTCAAACTTCGCATTTAACTTCTTTGTCGTAGCAAGTTTCCCTGTATTATTACACAGAATTGGCGGAGCTTGGACATTTTGGATATTCGGATTTGTTTCAATCCTTTGTATAATCTTCGTTTACTTCTTTGTACCTGAAACAAAAGGAATTTCATTAGAAAAAATTGAAGAAAATTGGATAAATAACGTAAATCCAAGAAAATTTTAGACAATATGAATAATATTATTAAATATAACTTATGAACAAATTTTTAGACAGAATATTAGATAATTTTCAAAAAGATTTTGATAAATATCGATCTATGATTAAATTTACACTTGTCGGAAGTGTTTGCTTAATCGTGTTAACGGTATTACTCATTTGTTTTGGAATTTGTATTAATTGCTACCAAAACTTTTTAAAAGAACTAAAAACAGAACCTCAAAAATCTATTGAAAAAATTGATTTTATGTTGAAAATTGCACCTAAATCAAGTTTTTTATACCGTTTAAAAGGTTGCACTTTCATTCATACTGAACAATATGATGAGGCATTAAAATATTATGAAAAATCTATTAAATTAAAAAAAGATGCTTACACATATTCAGAAATAGCAGTAGCAACCTTTATAAAAGAGAAAAAAATAACCCCTAAAATTCTTGATTTTTTTGACAAAGCATCTGAATTAAAAGCAAATGCACCTGAAGTATATTGTGCAAGATCTTATGTTTATTACATAGCAGGAGAATACGACAAATCTTTGGCAGATTTAGAAAAATTGTATATACTAACACACAATGAAGATTTCATATCTCTTTCAGCTGATGTCTATTTAATGAAAGGTGATTACTGCAAAGCTTATGAATACTACGAATCTTTTGATAAGGAAGTTGGAAGCAATTCGATAAATAAAGATTTTGCAAAATTCAGATGTAACAAATAAAAAATTTACCACTTAACACCTGTTACGTAATAGGTTGCAATAATAGTCTGATAAAATCGTTTAATCATAAAGGTCATGAAAAATTCTATAAAACTGGTTCAACAAAAGATATTCAAGCAATTCACTCAAATAAAATTTCAAGAATACTCTCAGTTTTAAATGCAATGTCAGATTTAAACGATTTAGGTTCACCTGCATATAGATTACACCCGTTAAGCGGTGATTTAAAAGGACTTTGGTCAGTTACCGTGCAAGCAAATTGGCGAATAACTTTTAAATTTGAAGGCGGGAATGTCTATATTGTTGATTATCAAGATTATCATTAAATTTTAATGAAAGAACTTAATTATGGAAATGTTTAATCCAACACACCCAGGAATAGTCTTATTAGAAGATTGGATAAAACCTTTAAATTTTAGCATTTCAAAATTCGCATTAAAAATAGGAACAAGCCGAAAAAACTTATCCGAAATCACTAACGCAAAATGTGGAATTAGCCCAGAAATGGCTTTAAAACTAGCTAAAGCACTAAATACATCTCCCGAATTATGGCTTAGAATGCAAGTTGCATACGACCTTTGGCAAACAAAACAAAAAACAGATTTATCAAATGTTGAAGTTATTGCATTATAAATAAAACAAAAGGCGGACACTTCGTGTCCGCCTTTTGTTTTCTCTTTTTATATCTTTTCAATTAATATTGCAACATTGTTAAAACTTCACAACCTTCTTGTTGTTCAAGTTTTTCACGTCCTCCAAGTCCGTTCAATTCAATCCAAAACGCTGCACCTACAATATTTGCTTTTGCTTGATGGATTAATTTACAAGCAGCACAAGCTGTTCCGCCAGTCGCTAACAAATCGTCAACAATAAGAACATTTTTACCTTCTTCAATTGCGTCTTGGTGCATTTCAATTGTATCTGTGCCATATTCTAATTCATAAGTTTGTTTATAAGTTGGAGCCGGCAATTTATGTGGTTTTCTTACAGGAACAAAGCCAACGCCCAATTTATATGCTAACGGCATACCTACAATAAATCCTCTTGATTCCATGCCTGCAACATAATCAATTTTTTTATCTTTATAATGTTCATACAAGAAATCTACCATATTTCTCATAGTTTCAGGTTCTTTTAGAGCTGTTGTAATATCTCTAAATAATATACCTTCTTTTGGAAAATCTTGAATTGCTCTGATTTTTTCTTTAATGCCTGCTAACATTACTATTCCCCTTTTTAATTCACACCAACTTTTGTGTGTTCTACTTCTTTTACAAGTCCATGAGTTGTTTTACCCCAATCCATGTCTTTTGGTTTAAATAATATTTTCAATGATACGCAAAACGCTACTGGGAACCAAATAATCAATATATAAACTGAGGTTTCAATAGATTGTTTTAACGCTTGCAAACGACCAATATTATTATATTTTCTTAAACTGTATCTTGTTGCCAATGTAAAGCAAACTCCGATTACAATTCCAACAATTATTGATGAATACATACCATTCAAAGGCATTTTACCTGTTGCATATTTGTAAGTTCTTAGTAATAACTCCATTACAAACCATATAGGCATAATGAATTCTGATAAATATGCAGTCATATCTAAACTTGCTCTTA
>CAZKJV010000141.1:0-3655 GCA_964553175.1 uncultured Muribaculaceae bacterium
TTAGAGAATTATTTTCTCAAAATTTTATTCAATAATATAATTGTAAAAATTTAAAGAAAGGTCTATCTATGAAAAAATACGCAAAATTAATTAGTTATCTTTTTGTAATCATTGGAGCTCTAAATTGGGGTTTTGTAGGTATCTTTGGGCTTGATTTAGTTGCTAAATTACTTGGCGATATGTCAATTTGGTCAAGAGTTATCTACATTCTAATCGGGCTTTCGGCGTTAGTATCTTTAACAACTATGGCTACAAGCGACGATACTTGTATCTAGTTGAAACGTCGCATATCGTTTTTGATATGTGATAAGAGAGGCGGAAATTGATTTATCAATTTCCGCCTCTTGTTAAAATCTTTAAATTATTTATTATGCAAACAAGTCTAATCTACGTTCTTGTTCAGTCATTTCTCTAGTTCTGCTGTCTTGTGGTTCTTGAGATTTAGAATTTTTTGCAACTTCTTCAGGGCTTTCACCTACTTCTCTAGGTCTTGTTTCCGAACTTCTTGATGGAGCTGTTTGGTATGATGAAGAAGCTCTATCGTAATTTGCTTGTTGTTGAGCACGTGATGGAACTTCCCAAGGTTTTTCACCCATTTCACGTCCTCTATATTCTGTTTGAGAAGCTTTTTCTTGAGCTTCTTGGTATTTTACTGCTCTTTCCATATCTTCTAGCGTTTCGCCCATTTCTCTGTGATAAGGACGACCACCATAAGTTGTGCCATAATACGGAATACCTGTAAACATTTAAAATTCTCCTATATAACTATTGACTACTTTTACTAACCTTGATGTTTTATTAAAGCATCGTGAAAATAAAAATTGCCTAAAGTTTGGGGTTTGTTAAAATTTTGTAACATGCTTAAATCATGTCATGGTGCGTGTTTGAGCTATTTTATTTGAAATACGCATTTTGAACAATAGCCCCTTGCTGTATATACAAGATTGTCTTCGATATCGTACATTGTTTCAATGCGAACTTTTAATGGGGATTTGCATTTTGGACAGTATAATTCCGTTTCGCCGTTTAAAATTCTTTGTTTTAAAACGTCCATAACTTCCATTGGTACTTCTTCAAACTCAAAGTCCTTTTCTAATGCTTTTATTTCTTCTGCTGAACAGCGTAAACCTTTTGCTAAGTTTTGTCTAACAGTTACGGACAAAAACAATTCTCGCCCTGCTTCAATTTCTTCAATGATTATTGTTGGGACGTTACATTTTTTTGAAAGTCCGTATGGAGTAAGTCCGAGTGCTTCTCTTTTTAGTTGTATAAATTGTGCCAAAGTGTACATATTTCATATTATAGGACAAAATATATACTCTTTACAATTGTTAAGCAATGTTAAGAAAAAGAATGTTTTTTAAAATTTATCTTAACAAAAGTTCACAAAAGGGTTGAAATTTGTATATAAAAATGATATACTAAAGATATAGAGATTATATACTTATTTTTGCAAGTGGGAGTCTTGCGTAATTAAATTTTTTAAAGTCTGTTTATTAAAACCATAGAAATTGCAAATGCGAAGAGAATATCATCGTATAGCTTAGTTCGTCTGTTAAAATTGTCCTTTTAATGGCTTACTTTGTCATGCAAAAAATGTTGAAATTTAAAAAAATATCATTAAAAAGAAAAAGAATAAGAATAAGATTTACAAAATAAAGAGAGAATATGAGAATGAGGAGAGATGCTTATGAAAAATTGTCCGATTGAAATGAAAAAAAGTTTTACAAACCCTGCAAAAAGTGAAGTTTTGGCAAACGAAACTGATTCAACTTTAGCACTTTATGTTAGAGAATTGGCATCAGTAAAAGCTTTGTCACCTATTGAAGAACGTGAAGTTGCAAAACGTGCTGCTGATGGTGATATGAATGCTAAAAAACAATTAGTTCAAGCTAACTTAAAATTAGTTATTTCTATTGCAAAAAAAGCTATTCACATGTCAAATTTGCCAATGGTTGATTTAATTCAAGAAGGTAATTTAGGATTAATGATTGCTGCAGAAAAATTCAACTGGAAATTGGGTTATAAATTTTCAACTTATGCTAGCTGGTGGATTAAACAATCAATGTTCAAAGCTATTTCTGAACAAGGTCATTGCATGAAAATTCCTGTATACATTCAAGAAACTTTGTCTAAATTTTCAAAAGTTAAATCTGAAATGGAAAAAGAATACAATTGTTCAGTAAATAATAAAGATGTTGCAGAAAAAATGAATATTTCTGCTGACAAAATTGATACTTATTTATCAGCATATTCAAAATCAATTTCATTGGAAGGTGGTTTTGAAAATGATAATGGTAAAGAAACTTCTTTAGCAGAAATTTTAGCAGATGAAAAATCAAACGTTCATTCTTCAGTTGAATACGAAGGATTAAAAAATGATATTGAGTTTGTTGTTTCAAAATTAAAAGAAAGAGAACAAGACGTAGTTAGAATGCGTTATGGCTTGGGCAATGTTGCTAAAAAAACATTAGAAGAAATTGGCAATATTTATGGTGTAACAAAAGAATGTATTCGTCAAACTGAATTAAGAGCTTTGAAAAAAATGAAAATTCAAGGACAAGAAGTTTTGTCTTGCTACATTGACTAATAGAATAAATAAAAAATTAATTGAGAGAATTTTTACGGGATATTAAAAAAGATATATAGGGCATTAATCATCATTTTCAATACTTTTTAAAAAAGGGCTTGCTTTGTGCTGCCCTTTTTTATGTTTGTTAAAAAACTTAATCAAATAAAATCAAGATATATTTGACTTTAGGCTTTTTTATTAGTCATTTGGTCATCGGTATGGTAGCTTAGATTTGGGTAAATAGTCAAATGACTGATATACTTGTAATTAGGCTTGCCATAAAATTGTTTTATGCGGAATTACGAAATATTACATGCGAATTTGATTTTTGATAATCAAAAAAAGCTTTTAAGTCAAAGGGAATTAGAGGTTTTAATTCTTGTCGCCGCAGGTTTTGAAAATGCGGAAATGGCGTTGGTTTTTCGGGTTACGTTGTCAACGATAAAGAAACAACTTGAGAAAATTTTTATAAAATTGAAAGCTAAAAATCGGGCAAATGCTGTGTTTATTGCACAGCATAACAATATAATTTCTTTTCATGATTATGATGTCGTTTTAAATTCGCCTGATGTTGCAGATGTTTTGAATAATTCTGAAAAATCGAAGGAGCGAAAGCATTTTTTGTAGATTTTTGATGATATAATTTGTTTATGAAAAATTTTATAATAAATTTAGTAATAATTTCTGTATTTAGTTTGTTTTTTGTACCATCTGTATGCGCAAAAATGGTAAATACAGAGGATTTAGATTTTCGATTTATGAAATTTAATTCGGTTGAAAATCCAGTAACGTATAATTATTTCGTAAAATATGCAGATTTGTTGTTTAACAAAATGGATTTTAAAAAGATATCTATTTATGGTGGAATAGAGTATAAATATGTACTTCATACAGATGGTACAATAACAGATTTAAAGAGTTTACCTTTAAATCAGTTTGAAGATGGAACAAAATTAGACAAATATTACCGAGATATAATAATGAAAAATCCACCACAGCCATACCCGGAAAATATGGAAATAGGTGATATTCTTATTTCTTTGTATGTGAGAAAGGCATTAGAAACAAAAGTAGATATAATAT
>CAZKJV010000142.1:0-3639 GCA_964553175.1 uncultured Muribaculaceae bacterium
TAATTTTTATTTTGCAGATGGTTATAATTGTTTTAAAATCGTTAAATTTTCAGGACTTATAAGTTCGTTATTAATATTTAATTTTGCAGGGACGATGTCTTTTTTATTTTTCCCGTGGAAATCACTTCCGCCACTGATTAACAAATTATGTTTTTGGGCACAAATTTTTAAAAATTCAATTTCTTCAAAATTATATCTTGAATAATAACACTCAAGTCCTTTAATTCCTAATGAAATCATGTGTTCAAGTCGTTTAGGAAATTCATTAAAACTCAAATGTTTTTCACCTTCACCACCTAAAGGGTGAGCCCAAACGGGGATTGCTCCTATTTCGGTTAAAACGTTAACGGCTTCTTGTGCGTCAAAATTAGCGTTTTTCGTTTTGCAAGCGTCCAGATATTTTTGCATTGCTTCAACAGGATTATCTGCCAAACCTCTTGATACCAAAATGTTTGCAAAATGTGTTTTTGTAACGCTATTTCTTGAATTTAGCCAGTCTAATTCATTTTGCGTAAGTTCGATGTTTAAAACTTCTTTTAAATACTTCACCCTTGTTTCAAATTTAATTCTTCTTAATTTTTTGCCTTTTTCAATTAAGTCAAGCAATTTCTTGTTTTTTGTGTCGCAATTAAACCCTAAAATATGGCATTTTATGTCATTTGTAATACAAGTTAGTTCTACTCCTTTTATAAATTTGATGTCTTTTGGAGTTAGTTGTTCCATTTTGTCGCAACCGCTAACTGTATCGTGGTCGGTTAATGCAAAGATTTTTAAGTCATTTGCTTTTATTATTTCTATTAATTCTGAAATTGAGTTGCTACCGTCAGAACAATTACTATGTACGTGTAAATCTACTTTAGTCATTAGAATCCTTTTTTAAAGTTATTAAAATATCAGAAGTAAGCGTTTTAACTGAGATTATTTTAAAATTTTTGCTTTCATTTATTTCTTTGACGTCAAGTCCGTCAAATGCTGATTTTGAAAGGTTATCACCTGTAATTTTTGGAGCAACAAAGTTATAAATTTTATCTATCAAATCGTTTTTTAACAACTCGCCGTTTAACGTTCCGCCAGCCTCTACGAATACAGACATTATTTTTAGCTCAAAAAGCTTGTTTAATAAGTATTTTAAATCTAATTTATTTTTAAATTCAGGGCAAGTTATAAATTCAATATTTTCGGGTGCTTCTGGTAAGTTTGTTGATGAGGTTGCTACATAAATTTTTCCTGTTTTGAAAAATTTCATTGAAAAATCACATTTTAAATTTCTATCTAATAAGATTTTTGTTTTGCAATTAAATTCAGGATTATCAGCTAGGACTGTTGATGAGGTTGTTAATATTGCATCGTATAATTTTCTTAATTTTTTTCCTTGAAGTCGTGCTTTTTCTGACGTAATCCATTTTGAATTTCCGGTTTTTGTTGCAATTTTTCCATCAAGTGTTGTTGCTGTTTTTAGAGCAACAAAAGTTTTATGTTCAGTCATATTTTTTATAAAAATTTCGTTGAGTTCTTTTGCTTCTTTTTCTAAAACATTTTCAATAATTTCAATTCCTGCGTTTTGGAGTTTTTTTATTCCATTGCCCGCAACGATAGGATTAACATCTCGCATTGCAATTACGACTTTTTTAATTTTTTTTTCAATAATTAAATCTGCACAAGGTGGAGTTTTTCCATAATGTGAACACGGTTCTAGATTTACGATTAGCGTTCCGCCGTTAGCCTCATTGGTTTTTAATTTTAATAGTGCATCTCTTTCTGCGTGATTTTCTCCGTATTTATGGTGATATCCCGTTGAAATAATGTTATCGTTTTTGTCTAAGACAACGCAACCAACAAGGGGATTAGGTGAAACAAATCCTGCTCCTTTTTTTGCAAGTTCAAAACATTTTTTCATATATTTTTCGTATGTTTGCATATTTGTATTTTACAATAAATTATGATAAATTAAAACAAAAAGGAGAAATTATGGCGTTTGATTTAACATATTTGGGACATAGCGGTTTTGAAATTAAAATACAAGAAAAATCAATTTTAATTGATCCATTATTGCAAGCTTGTCAAAATTATGATTATAGAAACGCTGATATTACAGATATATTTTTAACTCATGGACATTCTGACCATGTCGGAAACGCAATTGACGTAGCAAAGTTTTGCCGTTCTCAAATTACTGCTATTTTTGAACTTGCAAATATTTGTTCTCAAAAAGGTGTTCGCTCAAATGGTGTAAATTTCGGGGCTTGGTTGGAATATGATTGGGGGCGTGCAATATTTGTTCCTGCTTTTCATTCTTCAAGTTATGACGGAATTTATGCAGGCGAACCTGCCGGAATTGTTTTTGAAATAAATGGTATAAGATTATACCACGCAGGTGATACGTCATTATTTAGTGATATGAAACTTATAAAAGAGTTGTATCGTCCTGATATTGCAATGCTTCCTGTTGGTGGTGTTTATACTATGGATATTGAACACGCTGCAATTGCTGCAGAATGGGTTGGTGCAAATGTTATTATTCCTATTCATTACAATACTTTTGGGGCAATTTCAGTTGATATAAGACAATTTGAAATGCTTTTGCAAGCAAAAGGCTTGAATTGTCAAATTATGCAACCCGATGAAACTTTGCAATTTTAAATTTTAAAAACAGGTCTTTCAGATGTTTCTGCAAATAAGATAACTTCACGGGTCGGAGTTTCTTGTTTTATTAGTTTGTAAAAATCTTTGACAAGAATCATTTGCGTTTGTACGCATTTAAAATCTTTGTTTTTTAAATATTCTTCAAAAGTTTCGGAATTTTGAACATATTTTTTTGATTTTACAAATAAAGAAAAATCTTTTTGACGTTTTTTAATTTCATTTTTTGCAAAGCCTAAAATAGTGTCATAATCTGGATTAAAGCCGTTAGAAACTGTTAAATCCAAGATGTAATTGTAATTATCGTAGGTTTTTATTGAAAAATATGCAATTAAAGTTTGCAAATTAACATCTTCTAATACATATTTGAATTCTGTATTGTCAGTTAAACCGATAAAAAATTTGTCTGTGTATTCGCTTTTTGTTTTTAACAGTGATGGTTTAAAATGATTGATTAGAGAGTCGTTAAATAGCATTGCAACGGCTTGAGCATCAGTGTTTTTAAAGTGTCTGAAAGTGTTTGGCTCAATGTTGTTAAATTCAGTATTATTAACTCTCCAAAGTGATTCTGATGCGCATTTTCTAAATCCGCAACCGTCAATGAATAGTTTTAATAGTTCGTCGTGAGATTCATCAACAGAAACAATGAATGTTTGAGCCCCTTTTGCACCAAATCTTGCAACAATTACTTCAACAAGATGTTTTCCGATGTCGTAGTATTCTTTTTTGAATAAAAGTTTCGTGATGTTTATTTTGTAAGGATTTCCGTTCATCGGGATAACAGAAATCATTCCGTGGATATTTTTTTCATCATCAACAAGAACGTAAGATTCTGCCATAAATTTCATTTTTAGCGGAAGCCAATAGTGAAATAAATCGCAAGAAGTGTTTATAAGTCTTTTTGTGAATTTCTCCGCCTCAACATTTCCAAGAAAAGAAATCATATCTTTTACTTTGTTTTTGTCTGACGGTTTAAGTTTTCTTATGATAGTCATAAAT
>CAZKJV010000143.1:0-3580 GCA_964553175.1 uncultured Muribaculaceae bacterium
ATAATAGACTTACGCAGATAATTGCGGGGGTAATTCAGTGGTAGAATGCCTCCTTGCCAAGGAGGATGTCGCGAGTTCGAGCCTCGTCTCCCGCTCCATTTAAAAAAAGACTCACTAAGTGAGTCTTTTTTATTTTCTACTGTGGTGTGTCAGGGAGTTTGAGTGTGTTGTATTAAGGAGTTTGACATAAAGTATCGCAAGTTTGATATTTTAGTCGGAAAATTTTGCAAAATTTTAAACGGCTTTTAAATGCAGTAAAGTTTCATTTTCTCTAATTTTTGTTTCGTTTTTGTAGGAAAAACTTAATATTTTTTGTGCTAATGTATTAAAAATTATAGTTCCGGTTCTTTTGAGCTTTTCAGGTAAAAACGTTTTGATATAATTGCAAAGAGCACTGTTATTAGTTTCATTAGTATAAATTTCAAAATTAAAATTTTTAATTTTTTCTTCAGAAGTTTTTAAAAGCATTGCCATTAGTTTAGTTTTTATATCATCACTATCCAAATTTGGGTCATAATAATATTTTTGACAAGTTGCAAAATCCGGGAATAAAATTTTTATAAACTCAAAAGTTTTTGTTCTAAATTGATTAAAATCTTTCAACAAATTTTAGCTCCTATTATAGTAAATAGCAAACACCATCACACACTTTATTGTATAATAAAAAAGGGCTTTAATATCTAAAAGCCCTCTAAAATTTTACAGCAAGTCATTTAATAAATTCATACATTTAACCTTTTGTTGCATGTTCGCACTTCCATAGACATTCAAAGTAAATGAAACGTTTTTATGTCCCAAGATTTCAGAAAGAGATTTAACATCAAATTCAGGTATTTCAATTGCTCTAACTGCAAATGTGTGTCTTACTTCATGAAATTTTACCGACTGTAAATTGTGTTTTTTTAAAAAACGGGCAAAAAACTGCCGATATGTTCTTGGTTCTGTTGGCTTTGTTTTACCCGTTAAAAAGTATTGATTTGGATTGTCGCTATAAAATTTTTTTATGATATTCACCAGTAACGATGGAATCGGTATTGTTCTTGCCGAACTTGTTGTTTTTGGTGGCCCAACGTGAATATAACTGCACCGTCTTTTTTTATCATAAATTCTCTGGACTGTCTTACTTACTGTTATTGTTTTTTCAGTAAGTGAAATATCACCCATTTGCAAACCACATAACTCGCCTATCCGTAATCCTGTAAATAAAGCAATTAATATGCCGGCGGTTTTTCGTCTTAAATTCATATAAATACATTGAATCAAGGCTTGCTCTTCATCTTTTGATAAAGAAACAATCTTTTTTAGCCTCAAATCTTTGGGATACTCAATTAAGTCCCAATTCAGCAATTCAATTGCTTGCTCTTTGTAAGCATAAGTTAAAGAAAGACGAACAATCAGGATTACATCTCTGATTGTTTTTACAGTCAAGCCTCCATTTTTATCCAATCTTCCCTGGTTGTGCAGATACAAAATAAATTCTTGAATATCTATTTCTGTAATTGCACCAATTTTCTTCCGCCCAAAGTACGGAATTAAATGATTTTCCGATATCAACACAAAATTTGCAAATGTTGATAGTGTAATCATTGGTTGTTTGGCTTTTAGCCAAGAGTTCAATAACGTTTTGAACTGAGTGTTTTTTGTAATTTTCATAGTTGAATACCTCCATTCCAATTATGAAAAGAAAGTATTTTCGACTATTTTTATACCTCAAGTAACAGTAATGAGGAACAACCCCAAATAAGGTTTTCATCTTATTTTGCACCTCTTGAAAGTAAAAAACTATCAGATTTTTTTGAAAAAGTATTAACCAAAAATTCAGATGGTAAAAATGAAAATGTAATATGTAACTCTGCAAGACTTGGTTTAATTCCTCAACGAGAATACTTTGATAAAGACATTGCAAATATTGAAAATACTCTAGGATATTACATCATTAAACAAAATGATTTTGTTTATAATCCACGAAAATCGTTGGAAGCTCCTTATGGACCAGTTAGTATTTATAATAGAAATGAAGATGGAATTGTATCGCCATTATATTTAGTTTTTCGCCCTGTCTTAGAGATTGTTCCTAAATATTTTGAGCAATACTTTAAATCATCAGCTTGGCATAGATATATTTATATGGAAGGAGATAGTGGAGCAAGACACGATAGGGTAAGTATAAAAGATGCAACATTCTTTTCTATGCCGATAAAAATTCCTAATAAAACAGAACAACAAAAAATCGCAGATTTCTTATCATTAGTTGACAATCGAATCGAAAAACAACGTCAGCTTGTTGAAAGCCTAAAGAAATATAAAAGAGGGTTGTTTGTACAACTTTACAACCAATCTTCAAAAAACAAAATTCAAATAAAGAATTTAGGAGAATATTTTTCAGCAGGAATTTTATCTAAAGAGGATATAGTTGAAAATGGTAGCAATCCTTGTATTTTATATGGAGAATTATTCACAAAATATAACGAAGTTATTCAAAATATTTGCAGTTTTACAAACAAAAATTTAGCTACAAAAACTCAAGGAACTGAAATATTATTCCCCTCATCTACCACTGTTGATGCTCTTTCTTTGATCTGTCCATCTTCCATTAAACAAAGTAATATCATTTTAGGCGGAGACCTTTTTGCAATCAGGTTAAAAAAAGACTTTGACAATGACTTTATGAGTTATTTATTTAATTATATCTACAAGAGATTATTAGCAAAATTTGCTCAAGGTATAACAATAGTGCATTTGCATTATTCTGATATTAAAGAACAATTTATTGAAGTTCCAAATATTCAAGAACAAATAAAAATAATCAAAATCATAAATAATATTGAAAACTATATTTTGAAAAATGAAAAAATTCATGAACAATTAAAATTTATAAAACAAGGATTATTACAACAACTGTTTATATAAACATTTGTTGTAATAATGATTTCTTAGTTAACTCAAGTTTTTTTAAAATTGTTTCTTCGGTATTTATTTCTTTATCATATCTAAAAATAAAATTAGCAATTTTATTTTGTTCTACAATAGAAGGGATTTTCATAGGGATATCTTTTAATCTTTCAGCAGATAAATTAACCCTAGTAACGCCTTGTCCTTCTCTCATAATTAATTTTCTTATGTTGTAACTTCTTAAATAATAAGACAGAAATAATGGTGAAAAATTGTTTTTATCAAATAATTTAAATCCAAAACAAAAGCTATTTAAATATGGCGTATTTTCTCCTAACCATACAGAAGAAAAGCCTACTTCTTCAAGGGTTTCTGATGATTGAGTAAATAAAATGTCGCCATATTCAACTTTATTTTGTTTCTCATTATTTTTTATAAATACTTTTTCACACATTTCGGCTTCTGCAATTGTATTTTTATAAACATTCATATATGTTATAAATTTATCATTACCTATTCCAAAATCATCCTTATTTTTACCTGATAAACCATTGTAAAAAGAACCTAAATTCTTAATTTTAAAAATTAACCATTCCTCATTAGAAAATTTAATTTTTCTTTCAAAAATAGCTGACAACAGTCCTCTTTTATATTTCTTTAGGTTTTCAACAAGCTGACGTTGTTTTTC
>CAZKJV010000144.1:0-3577 GCA_964553175.1 uncultured Muribaculaceae bacterium
ATTTTAAGGAACAAACTCATGAGAATATTCGAGGTTAAAAATAACCTAGTAAAGATTTTTTATGAAACAAGTGATAACTTATTTTTATCGGGTTTCGTAATGATAAAAGATAGTCGTGAATCCTATATCGGACAAATCATGCATCTTGAGTCAAGCAAACACGGTAATGTTGCTATTGCAAAAATTATTTTTAACGTTACACAAGACGGAGTTATTACGACATATTCAGGTACAATTCCTGCTATAAATAGTGCAATTACAAATATTAATTCAATAGACTTTTTAAAACTTATTCAAGGTCAAAATCCAATATTAATCGGTGAATTTATCGAAAATGATTTGTTGATTTCCTTGGATAAAAATATTTTAGAAAATAAACTTGTGATTTGTTCCGAAAATCAAGAAAATTCTGATTTGATGATAAAAACTTTAAATCGTCAAATTAAAAATTATGGCAAAAAGACTATTATAATTGATGCAGACGGGGAAAGTATTTTTGATAAAAATGCTCTTGTAATGTCTGAAAATTTCCGTTTGCCGATAAATAATCAAATTATTAATTTCATTTATGAAAACGGGTTGGAATACAAAAGTGCAAGAAGTAAAGCTATAATGCAAGAAACTTTTCTTGAACTGGATTATTATTTATCAAGTCTTGAAGAACCTTATATTCCTGTAAATAAATTCATTGATATTCTTGAAAAACAATATAGCGAATCAAAATTACCTGAGCTTGTTCTTTTAAAAAATGCTCTTATCAAGTTCAATGAGGGCGGTATTTTTGCAAGAAATATAATGGAATATAAGAATTTGTTTGAATCTTTATTGAATAATCAAACAACTGTAATTGATATTTCAAAAGTAGATGAAACTATTCAAAGAGAAGTTATTTCTTATGTTTATTCTTTAATTCAAGAAATGTCAGAAGATTATTATGTTTTTGTAAAACTTACAAACGGAAATTCTGATAAAAAACTTTTAAAACAAATATTCTCAAATAAAAGTAAATATACAACAATAGTTTGTTCCTATACATACAAATATCTTACGGAGTTAAAGAAAATTGCAAAAGATTTAATTTTGTTTACTCCGTTAATGCAACAACAAGATTTTGCAAGTTATAATACGTTTTTGACAACTTTGGGCAGAACTGAATTTGTGGTTTATGGTCAATCTACTCAATTTATGCCGTTAATTGTTAAATTGTCAGAACGAGCAAAAATCATGAGTGTTGCACCTCAAACAAGATTGACACCGGAAGATGCACAAAGAATGGTGCAAAAACAGTTGAAAGAACAACAACAACGTTACGAAACAGAAAAAATGCAAAGAGAAGCTTATCAACAGCAACAACAAGCTTCTCAACAAATGTTGCAACAACAAATATCGCAAATGGTTTATCCACAACTAATGCCTATGCAACAACCACAATTTTTCTATCCGCAACAACCACCAATGTATCCACAACCACAAATGTTTGCACAAAATCCATATATGAATATGGTTAATCCATATATGCCATCATCATATATGCAACAACCACAACAATATGTGCAACAACCTTATGTAACACAACCTGTTCAACCTGCGGGCATGTCTTCGCAAACAAATCCTGCAATGCAAAATGCTGAAAATATATCTCAAACTTCTGTTCCGCCACAAGCACCTAGTGAAGTTGTTCCGCCGATTTTTAAATCAATTGAACCTCAAGAAATGCCTGTTGAAAAGTCTTTAGCACCAAAACAACAAAATGAAATAATTGATGTTGGCGAAATTGATGAGCAAACTCAATTGACAGAAGAAGATTTGGATTTAATTCAAAATGTTGATATGTATGAGGCTCAATCTCCTGAAATCGTTGAAGAAGAACAGTTTAATGAGCCTTTGACAGAAGAAAATTTAGAAGACGAATCTTATTTAGATGAAATTCACCCTGATGAAGATGAAACAAATTATGTAACTGACGAAGAAATTCAACAAGAAGAAGATATTAAGACAAAATATAATATAACTGAAGAAAGTTTAAAAGAACCTGAAACAGTACCTGTTTACCCTGCAAACACAGGTGTAAATACGGGTATTGAGTTTGAAAAAGGTGATTTGGTTGTGCATGAGCAATTTGGAAATGGTCGTGTAGAAAAAATTATCAATTATGGTAGCAAAAAACTTTGTTCGGTATATTTTGAGGGCGTAGGTAGAAGATTGCTTGACCCAACGCTTTCCGAAATTAAAAAAGCTAATTAAAATTCGAGTAAAATATGCAAAATACAGATAATACAACTAAATATCAAAAATTAATTGCAAGGTTCTTGGAATTTTTTATTTGGTTTTTAGTTTCTGTGTCAATCGTCATTGGTATTGTTTTGTATAATTCGTATAGCCATAAACATTTCAATCGTTATCAAGTGTTTTTTCAAGATGTTGACGGCATTATTGTTGGTTCGCCAGTTAGAATGCTCGGTATTCAAGTTGGTTATGTAAAACATATTAAATTTGTAAATGATATGGTTTATATTGATTTTATAGTTACTCAAAAAGATGTTGAAATTCCAAAAGGTTCTAAAATAACGGTTGAATTTAGTGGACTTGGAGGTTCAAAATCTTTAGAGGTATATCCGCCAAATTATGAAGTAACAGACTTAACCGCACCTTTATATATCCAACAACCAAGAAGATTGGGTGATGCGTTGAGTTTATTAAACTCTATGTTTGAAAAAATTGGGCAAATAACATATAAATGTACATCTTTTGCCGGAAAAATTGAAACAAAAGAGGCTCTAAATCTTCCGCATTCTAATAGTAGTAATAAAAACTTTTTAGATGTGGCTGATGAATGGCTTAATGAAAGATTAGAAGAAAAGAATAGAAAATGAGGTATGAATAATGAACAAAGATTTAGTAAGAATTATTGAAAACCCTGTAATTTTACAAAATTTGTGTACAATGCGTGATAAAAATACGGATTGTCAAGGGGTAAGAATCGCAACAAGAAAAATTACAAGAATGCTTTTGTATGAAGCAAGTAAAAATTTACCGTTGGTTGAAACCGAAATTGAAACACCTATTCAAAAAGCAAAATTTAAAACGATTGAAAGTGATATTAACATTATTATTTCACCTATTTTGCGTGCAGGTTTAATTTTTACAGATGAGGCGATTGATATTTTACCGCAAGCTTGCATAAGACATATCGGTATGTATAGAGATGAAAAGACTTTAAAACCTATTTGGTATTACAATAAAGTGCCTATGGAAGCTCCAAATCCTGAAAAATTTTATATCTATATTACTGACCCAATGCTTGCAACAGGTAATTCTTTAATTGAGGCTATAAGACTTTATGCAGAAAAGAAAATTCCTATTTCTCATATAAAATGTATTTGTATTATGGCAGCACCGGAGGGTATTGAAAATATTCAAAGAGAATTCCCTGAAATTGAAATTATCACGGCAGCAGTGGACAAAGGCTTAAATGAAAAAGGCTATATTATCCCTGGTATGGGTGATGCAGGCGATAGAATTTTCAATACATAACAAAAATGTAATAATAATGCAAAATTTGTGATTATTAATATAT
>CAZKJV010000145.1:0-3569 GCA_964553175.1 uncultured Muribaculaceae bacterium
CAAAAGTTATAAACTATATAACGAATGACAATTAAATAAAATATGGGCCTGTGGCACTCTGCCGAAAAAACAATTAATAATTGTTTTTGAGAGGTGGTAGACGCACCAATTGTCAAATTGACAAGGAAGCCCAAAAGTTATAAACTATATAACGAATGACAATTAAATAAAATATGGGCCTGTGGCGAAATTGGTAGACGCACTAGACTTAGGATCTAGCGCAGCAATGTGTGAGAGTTCGAGTCTCTCCGGGCCCAAATATCAGGACTTATAGTTCAAGTCCTGATTTTTTTCTCAAAAAGGAGTATGCATGGCAGATATTTTTGAAGAATACAAAAATTTAAAATCTTTTGAAGTAGAATTTTTTGACGAAGTTTATTTACATAGAATAATGTGTAAAATCAAGAATATTGAGCCAGAAAAAATGTTAATTGTTTCTGAAAATGTAAAAACAGGTGATGCAAAACCAAAAGTCGGAACAAATTTAACTTTGAATGTTTATTCTGAAAATGGGATTTATAGCTCAATCTCAAGAGTTATGGAAGTTATTGAAGAAGATGAAACGACTGTTTATGCAATAAGTTATCCTACGCAAAACAAAGTTAATCAACGTAGAGAATACTTTAGAGCAGATTTAAAAATCCCGTTTAAAATGGAAATTTTGAGAGGGGATAAAAAAGATATTTTAGAGGGAGAAACCGTTAATATTTGCGGAAAAGGTATGTGTATTCAAACGACAAAACCTTTTATGCCATACAAAAATATTGATGTAGAAATTAATTTTAAAAATAATAATATTTGTACAGGTGCGGAATATGTTTATTCAAGAACTTTAACAGAAAATGGTCGTCCTGTATTTAATCATGCTTTTATTTTGACCACAATTGAGCAAAAAGATATTGATTTTATTGTAGGTCAATGTTTCTTATATCAGTTATCATAATATTTTTAGCTATTTTTTGACTTTGCTTAAAATATCACTAATATATTAGTGTAGACAATGTAGTAAAGGTATACAGGATAGCGTATGAAACTGATAAATAGATTACAGTTATTAGAAGGTCAATACATGTTCATAAAATGGGTTGGCGGTTGTGAATATGCAAAATTGATTAATGTTGCATTAGATTTTTATGAATTTGATGTTATTGATATTGAAACAATGGAATACAAAGAAACTGTACTAATCCGACCTGATTTGTTAATGGAAGTAACTTTTGGCGGTGCAGATGTACAACGAGTTTTAGCCGAAATGTGTTGTAATCTTTCAACAAATAATGAGGAGTAGTTAAATTAAAAAGAGAAAGTTCTAGATATTGAAGCTTTTTCTACTTCCCTCTTCGTGGTAAATTGTTCCACCACAAACAGCTTCTGAAACAGTTAGGACAAATTCTCTACCGGCATCAATTTGAGCTAGTAAAAATTCTTTGTTTGCTCTGTGCTTCAATTTAAAGATTGCACTTGTTAATTTGTTTTCTGGAACGAATAATGATGCAATTTCATTATCAAGCAAAATTGCCATTTCTTCGTCAGTGTCTGTTGCTGATTTTATAATTTCAAAGTAGTCGCCTTTTAATGCCATTATTCTTCCTGAAAATAATGCAGGCTCTTTATCTCTGAAAAGTGCTTGCGGTTTGAAGTTGCAACGCATTGTAAAACTGTATTTAATCCAGAAAATATTTATAATAAGTGCAGGTGTTTTTGTATCAACTTTCAACCAAATATTTTCTGTGGCAACACCTCTAGCTGCGAATGATTGTTTTAAATTGTCAACAAAATCTTTTGCTGCTCCTGCCATTGCAGCAAAAATTTCACTTGTATTTTCATTTGCGTGTTGATAATCGCAAAATTGCTTATACATGTGTGCAGAAATAAGAGAAACTCGCTCTTTTATTATCGGAGAATTTCTCAAATTATCTGAATTATTATCAAAATTGTTAAAACTGTTAGTCATTCCTACTACTATTTTAATATAAACATGCCTTACGTAAATATTATATAAATTTTATTTTTTTTCATGAATACAAAGAATGATGTATTTAAAAATAATAAAAGTTGAAAAACGCCCGATGGGATTCAAACCCATGATCTTCAGGTTCGGACTCTGATGCTCTATCCACTAAGCTACGGGCGTATAAGTTATTGAATATTATATATTTTAAAACAAAAAATATCAAATGTAACGTTTTGTAACAGTAGCGTTTAAAAAACTAAAGTTATAATTAAATATGTCGATATATATAATGTAAGTTAAGTGTAGTCTAAGGAGAAACGCTTATGGGTATGTCAGCATCACAAGCAAGATTACTTGCTATTACATCAAGAATGAACGATGTAGAGTTTAAATCTCAACAAGTTGCAAATACTAAAATTCGTTTGGCTGATGAATCCGAACAAGTTGCAAATGCTTACACAAAGGCATTAAATCAACAAAAGTTGACTTACACTTCCTATGATAATGGTAAAGCTACAAAACTTGAATTAAATTCAACTAATATGGCTAATTCAGGTTTTGCACTAAAAGCAAGAGATGGAAGTACAAAAGTTCCGACAAGTTATACTGGTGCTGAGTTGTACGAAATGATTGAATCAGGTCAATTCTATCTTGAAGGCAATGTAAAATCTGTTGGTGCTGATGGAGTTGAAACATATGTTAGAGGCGAAGTTTCAGTTTCTTCAACAACTCAATTAGCAATTGAATCTGATGACAAAGATTTAGCAGCAGCTGAAGCTAAGTATAATGCAGATACTGCTAAAATCAATAGAAAAGAAAAATTATTAGATAATGAAATTAAAAATTTAGATACTGAACATAGTGCTTTATCTACCGAATATGATTCAGTTAAATCATTGATCGGTGAAAATATCGATAAATCATTCCAATTATTCTCATAATTAGAATAGACAAGTTTCCTTATTTCCTTCCCTATACACAAATTTTCAAGAGCCTTAATTGGCTCTTTTTTTTACGGATTTTCGTAGGGTGAAGAGAGTGAAACGAACAAAACCCGTAAGTCGTCGTCGAACGTTACTCCGACGACATCCCGAATAATCCAAGACAAACCTGAGCAGAGTGAGGCGTAAGGGAAGGAAATAAGGACAATTACGCCTCTCAAAAACGATTATCAATCGTTTTTTCGGCAGAGTCCTATACACAAATTTTCAAGAGCCTTAATTGGCTCTTTTTTTTACGGATTTTCGTAGGGTGAAGAGAGTGAAACGAACAAAACCCGTAAGTCGTCGTCGAACGTTACTCCGACGACATCCCGAATAATCCAAGACAAACCTGAGCAGAGTGAGGCGTAAGGGAAGGAAATAAGGACAATTACGCCTCTCAAAAACGATTATCAATCGTTTTTTCGGCAGCGTCCTATACACAAATTTTCAAGAGCCTTAAATGGCTCTTTTTTTTGCTGATTATATTTTTGTTTATTTTTTTATTTAAACTGGACTGCCACGCTTACGCTCGTAGTGACGCAAAATGTGACTAATAGGTTAAATTCCTTTTATTGCAAAGCATACAAGAAATAAAAGCAATCCAGTAATTAAATAAAACATATATATAAACT
>CAZKJV010000146.1:0-3546 GCA_964553175.1 uncultured Muribaculaceae bacterium
TTGCAAATCCGCCCCCTTTTTTTTAATTAAATTATTTATTAAGCCATTCAATGGCAGTTTTTGTACCGATTCCGACTTCAAATTTGTAACCTAATCTATCAAGAACTGCTTCAAGTGATGAAACAGCTGTTAGCAAATCTCTTTCAGATACAAAACCTAAAGTTCCGACTCTGAAAATTTTGTCTTTTAGTGCGTTTTGACCGTTTGCAACAACGATATTAAAGTCTTTGTTTAGATGACTTCTAATGTCTGGTACTGTAATTCCGTCAGGTGGTAGAATTGATGTGATTGCGTAACTTGCATTTTTGTCTTCTTTTACTAACAATTCTAATCCCATTGCACGTAGTGAATGTCTTAATCCTAGAGCAAGTTTTTCGTGGCGTGCGTATACATTTTCTAAGCCTTCTTCTTTTATCATTTTTAAAGCTTCATGTAATGCGAAAATCAAGTTAACTGCAGCGGTGTAAGGTGTTGAGTTTTCTCTTACAGATTTTCTGTGAGCGTCCCAACTGAAATAAAAACTTGGGTGTTTGCATTCTTCATGAACTTTCCAAGCTTTTTCACTTGCCGTCAAGAAAGCTAGCCCCGGTGGAATCATAAAACCTTTTTGAGAACCTGAAACGAGAACGTCAATTCCCCATTCATCAGGTTTTACAGGCATTGCACAAACGCTTGTAACGCCGTCAACAACAGAAATGGCATTTGTTTCTGCAATTATTTTACAAATTGTTTCAACGTCATTTCTTGCTCCTGTTGAGGTTTCGGAATGAGTTAAAGTAACGATTTTATATTCTTTTTCTGCAAGTTTTTTTCTTACATCTTCAGGATTAATTACTTCACCTGCATTTACTTCAATTTTATCAACATTTGCACCGTAACCGCTTGCAATTTTTGCCCAACGGTTTCCAAAGTTGCCCAAAATTAATGATAATACGTTATCACCTTCGTTTACAAGGTTTGAAAGTGCTGCGTCCATTGCACCTGTTCCGCTTGCAGCGAACATAAATACGTCATTATTTGTTTGGAATACATATTTTAAATTTTCATAAACTTCTCTTAGAATTTCTGAAAATTCAGAGCTTCTGTGTCCGATTGGGTGTTTTGCCATTGCTAATAATACGCTTTCGGGAATTGGAGTTGGCCCTGGTATCATTAAAAATTGTTTGTCTTTCATTTTATCTTCCTTTCGATTGTTTTATACGCTTGAAATAATTGAAAAATATGTTACAATGCGGATATAAGGGACATCTAGAGGTGGAGCTCAAAATAGATGCCGTTCAATAGTATAGAACTAATTGTATTAAAAGCTCTATTGTAGCTAAGGCTTTTTTAATTATTTCTATGTCCATTGTGATTTTCCACCTCCTTTTGCAATTTCTTCGTTTATGTGTTGCTTTTGGAGGTTTTGGAACTATCCTTTATTTTATTTTCAATATTCGTGATAGAATAATTATATTATGATATATGGTTTTTTATCTACAATTTTATTTATCTTAATATTACCATTTTGGCTTGTTGCGGGGATTTTCAAGCGAAAATTAATTGCTGGTTTTAAAGACAAATGTGGATATTTTGAAGCTCCTGAATTGCAAGAGAGTATAGTTTTTTATGGCGTTTCTGTCGGTGAAGTTATCGCATTGGAAAATTTGATAAAAAAGACGAAAGAAACTTTTAAAAATCCGATAGTCGTTTGCACCGGAACTCAAACAGGACAAGAGATTGCAAAGAAAAAGTTAGGCGAAATTGCGGATTTTATAACTTATTTTCCTTTTGATTTTCCATTTTGTATAGGTCATTTTTTGAATAAGGTAAATCCAAAAGTTGTTATCGTTGCTGAAACTGAGTTATGGCCAAATTTTGCACGACTTGTAAGAAATCGTGATATAAATTTGATGATTATAAACGGCCGTATTTCAGATAGAACTTATAAAAGTTATAAAAAACTTTCATTTTTCTTTAAACCTATTTTGAGAAAATATAATCAAATTTTGACACAATCGGCAAGAGATAATGAAAAACTTATTTCAATCGGTGCAAATCCCGAAACAACACGAGTTATGGGAAATTTAAAATTTGACATTGCAAAAAAAGATTGTGATTTTGATTTAGGTTCAGGACGAATTATTATTGCAGGAAGTACGCACGCTGGCGAAGACGAGTTGTTTTTACCGGTGTTTAAACGTATAAAACAAAACTTTTCTGATGTGAAACTTCTTGTTGCCCCAAGGCACCCCGAAAGACATTCTGCGGTGAAAAAATTATTGGAAAATTTAGGCCTAAATTGGGGCTTGCGTTCTAATGGTGATAGTTTTGATGATAAAGATATAATAATGCTTGATACAATGGGTGAATTGGGTAAAGCTTATTCTTTGTGTGATTTTGCCTTTATTGGTGGTAGTTTTAACAAAACAGGCGGTCATAATCCTCTTGAGGCAACAGTGTTTGAAAAACCTACTATTTCGGGTGTTTGTGTAAATAACTTCAAAGATATTTATGCTTTGCTAACTCAAAGTGGTGCATCAAAGATTGTTAATGATGCTGAAGAATTAGAAAATTATATGCAAAAATTACTTTCTGATAACGAGTTTTATCAAAAATGTTGTGCTGATTGCAAAACTGCATTTGAAGAAAATCAAGGTGCATTAGATTTTGTTATTGACGAATTAAAAAAGATAGTTTAGTCAAATTCTAATTGTTGATGTTTAGCTCCAAATTTCTTTAATCAAAGTTAAGAAACTTTTTTGCAATAATGGTTTTATTTTGATTTTTGAATCTTTTAAAGAGTTATAGTATAAATCTTCAATGATGTCTATATAAGTTTTTGTTGTTACTATTACATAATCTGGGTTTGCGTCTTTTATTTCTTTTGGTGCATAAACTTTGTAACCTAAAAATTCTTCGTTTTCTGCATGATTTTCAAATCTTCTGTCGGCAATGCCGATAACGTTTAAGTCAGAAATATCAAAATATTGTTTAATTAATTCGAAAAATGCACCTGCACCATAAAGCATTACAGATTTATGGTGTAATTTTTTTATAAGTTTTGGCAGGGTTTTATCGAATTTATGAGCGGACAAGTAGTTTAAGTTGGCCTGCTCATCTCTAACATCTTCGTTGAAAACAGTTCTAACATCTTTTCCTTGAATATTAAGAGTGTTGAAAATAATATCTAATGATTGTTTTGGATTTTCGTCAGTAATCAAAATTACGTCGTAATCTTCGTTTAAGATGTCATGCGGTGCAATTGCTCTAACACCTTCAATTTCGTGCTTGCAATGACATTCGCAACCACAATTGCAATGATGTTCAAGGCTGTTATCTGCAATAGCTACAATGTTCAAAGTGTTTGTGAAATCATATTTTTTATTAAGTTCAAAAAATTCTTCTCCCGCACCATACAAAATGATTTTTTTGTCTTTTATTTCACCCATCGACCATAATAAGTCGTTATCAAATTTTCTGGTTTTAGTTTTTCTTTGAAAGTAATAGCTTAGCATAAACACCTCTTTTGTCGTCTGTTTTATAATATCATAATATATAAAATAT
>CAZKJV010000147.1:0-3543 GCA_964553175.1 uncultured Muribaculaceae bacterium
CCCTAAATCATCTGCGTTTAATATAAATTTTTTATTTGACATAATTTTTTCTTGCTCTTTGTACTAAATTATTATAATATAAAAACAAATATAAACAAAAGGAACAGATAATGAATAAACCTACTTTAGCAATTACAGTACCTTGTTATAACGAAGAATTATGTGTTGAGAGTACCGTAAACAAATTAATTGAAGTTATTACGGATTTGATTGCAAAGGATAAAATAAACGAGGATAGCTTTATTTATTTGGTTGATGACGGTTCAAAAGATGAAACTTGGGAAATAATTTCAAGATTACATAACGAAAAATCACTTGTTAAAGGGGCAAAATTCGTAAGAAATTACGGTAACCAAAAGGCTCATATTGCAGGACTTTTGGGTGCAAAAGAATTGGGTTGTGATTGTGCTGTTTCAATTGATGCGGATTTGCAACAAGACCCTTGGGCTATTGAAAAATTTATTGATAAATATATGGAAGGAAATGACATTGTTTCGGGTATAAGAAATAGCCGTGATACAGATACTTTCTTGAAAAAAACAACTGCAATTTGTTTTTACAAAACGATGAATTTTTTAGGTGTAAAAATCCCGATGAATCACTCAGATTTTCGTCTTGTAAGCAAAAAAGCTCTTGATATTTTGGGTGAATATCCGGAAAAACAAATATTTTTAAGAGGATTTTTCCATGAAATCGGATTAAAATCTGCGGTAGTGTATTTTGATGTAAAACCAAGAATGAAAGGTGAATCAAAATTCAATTACGTAACTTTATTGGGATTAGCTTTAAACGGAATAACTTCATTTAGTATAACTCCTCTTAGAATTATTGCGATTGTAGGTATTTTGATGTCATTGTTTGCCTTTGTTTTGGGGTTGGAAGTTGTATATGAAAAAATAATTTTAGATTCAACTCCGAGCGGTTGGGCAACGATTGTTGTTTTGATGTCGTTTTTCGGCGGTATGCAACTTTGTTGTATGGGTATTCTTGGTGAATATTTGGGGCAGATTTATCGTGAAGTTAAATCAAGACCAAGATATATTATTGATAAAGAATTAAAATAATTTGCAAAATAAAAAGCGGTCATTTGACCGCTTTAAATAATACCTAATTAAATTTACTTACTTTACCTTTTTTCCCTATATGTTTTATCAAGCCTTTGTGCTTGTTTCAAAACTTTTTACTTCTTTGTTAAAAACAAAGAGTTTTAAAATTAGTCTAACAAAGCTTCAAGAATTTCAGCATTTCTGTTTGCTGATTGAGTGTTGAATTTGTTATTTCTATGAATATATGTTCTAAGAGCTTCTCTAATCAACTCAGAACGTGTACGATTTTCATTTCCTGCTACTGCATCGATTTGATCTAAAAATTGTTCCGGCATTGAAATTAAAACTTTAGCCATTGTAAATATCTCCTATTGTGTAATATACCTCGTACTCATGTAAAGTTTTTTTTGAGAAAAAAATTGCCTTTTTGATTGCATGTTCATTTACAAAAGTTAACAATAATGCTAAATACTTGATATTATAGGCTTTGAGTAGATAAATTAAATGTCTGCTCTTGATTTTTTAACTTGTTCCATTAATTCAACAAATTCTTTTTCGTCTAGAGTTTCCATTTCAAGAAGTTTGTGAGAAATAGTATCAAGCATATCTCTGTTATCGATTAAAAGAGTTTTAGCAAGTTCGTATTGTTCGTTAACTATTCTTTGAACTTCGTTATCTATTTCTGCAGCAATTTCTTCTGAGTAATCTCTTTGATGACCGAAATCACGTCCCATAAATACGTGGTTTTCGCTTTTACCGTAAGCTAAATTACCAAGTTTTTCGCTCATACCGTATTTTGTAACCATTGCACGAGCCATTTGTGAAACTTTTTCAAGGTCGTTTGAAGCACCTGTTGTGATAAATTCTTTACCGTAGATGATTTCTTCAGCAACACGTCCGCCTAAAGTCATTGCTATTTTGTCTAACAATTGAACTTTTTTCATTGTTAAATGGTCTTTCTCCGGTAAAGTCATTGTAACCCCTAAAGCCATACCACGTGGTATGATAGAAACTTTATGAAGAGGGTCGCAGTTTTTAAGAAGTTTTGCAAGTAAAGCGTGTCCAACTTCGTGATAAGCTGTATTTTCTTTTTCTTCGTCAGAGATAATACGACTTTTCTTTTCTGGTCCTGCCATAACTTTATCAATTGCTTCTTCCAAATCGTCCATATAAATTCTGGTTTTGTTATAACGTGCTGCAAGTAAAGCTGCTTCGTTTAAAAGGTTTTGTAAGTCTGCACCAGTGAACCCAGGTGTACGTTTTGCCAAAACTTTTAAGTCAACTTCATCTGCTAATGGTTTATTTTTTGCGTGAACTTTTAGGATTTGTTCTCTACCTAAAATGTCAGGTCTGTTGATAACGATTTGTCTATCAAATCTTCCTGGTCTTAAAAGTGCGTTATCTAAGATGTCAGGTCTGTTTGTTGCTGCGATAACAATAATGTTCATTGTTTCGTCAAAACCGTCCATTTCAACAAGTAATTGGTTCAAAGTTTGTTCTCTTTCGTCGTGTCCACCACCAAGACCGGCACCACGTTGACGACCAACGGCATCAATTTCATCGATAAAGATAATGCAAGGTTGATGTTTTTTTGCTTGGTCAAACAAATCACGAACACGGCTTGCACCTACACCAACGAACATTTCAACGAAATCTGAACCTGAGATTGAGAAGAAAGGCACACCAGCTTCACCTGCAACGGCTTTAGCCATTAAGGTTTTACCTGTTCCGGGAGGGCCTACAAGTAGAACACCTTTAGGAATTTTTGCACCTAATTTTATGTATTTTTCCCCATTTTTAAGGAAATCAACGATTTCTTCAAGTTCTTTTTTCTCTTCGTCAATACCTGCAACGTCGCCAAATGAAATTTTAACTTTGCTATCTAAAAGCATTTTAGCTCTGCTTTTTCCAAAAGACATTGCTTGAGAACCGCCTGCGGAAAGACCTCTAGCCATCAAGATTAAGAATATGATTATAAATAATGGTAGAGCAAGAGAGCCGATTAGATTAAGGATTTTTGAAGATTCACTAGGTTTGCTTACTGAAATTTCAACTTGTGCGTCTTCAAGTTTTTTCATTAGACTTGCATCGTTAGGAGTAAGTACTTTGTATTGTAAAACGGGTGCAGATTGATGTAGGTTATAAACCATTGGTAAATCTTTGCCTTTTTTTGTTTGTTGTGTTTCCGGTTGTTTTTTAGGTATTGCGATTAAGAAAGTTTTGTCCATTTCGACAGACTTAATTTCGCCGTCAGCAAGTTTTTGTAAGAAGTTTGTATAAGTTAATTCTTCTGTTGTTGTAACGGGCCCTGAAAATAGCATTGAAACAAATGCTAAAACCATAATACCCAAAATTATGTACATTCCTAAAGATTGACTTTTATTCATAAATTTTTCCTCTTGAGTTTAATCTATCAAATATAATATACCATAAATAATTTATGGCAAGAAATAACATAAACGGGTATGGTTTTTTTCATTAATAAATATTTATATAT
>CAZKJV010000148.1:0-3503 GCA_964553175.1 uncultured Muribaculaceae bacterium
ATTTATAAATTAAATAAAATGTAATCATACTTCCGATAAAAATTATTCCGAAAAAGTATGTAGCTGCCGTGATTGCAGGATTATTTTTACAATAGAATAAAACTGCAAAAAGCAAAATAAAAAACACGCTTATTCCATCTTGAATTCTTTCCAAAATGATAGAACCAAAAATTTTCATTTTCTTTTCATTTTTGTTTTCACCAAGATAATAAGCTCTGTAAATATCACCGGCTCTTGCAGGCAAAAAACTGTTTAACAAACTTCCTACAATAAAAACTGCACCTAAATGCCAACTTGAATATTTTGGATTATCCAACAACAACGCTTTCCAACGAATTCCTCGCAAATACATTGAAAAATAATACAACACAACAATCCAGAATAAATATTTAAAACTAAAGATTTTAAACGCACCCAAAAACTCTTGAGCACTCATATCTCTAAAGATGTAAACTAAAAAAACTATAAAAATTAAAGTTACGCAAATCGTAAATATTTTTTTCTTTTCAATTTTCATACAAAAATTTTACCACAATGTAAGAAAAATGACCATTTTAATAAGGTTTATTAACCAAATTTTTATGCGTATTTAATTCTATTTCATTATTTAACGGCTCTAATTTAATTTTTTTGCCATATCTTTTTTCTAATGCCAATTCAATTAAAAAATCTGCAAAATGAGGATTTTTAGGTAAAAACGAACCGTGCAAATATGTTCCAAAAACATTTTTAAACCTTGCTCCCTCTGTTTTGTCTTCACCATTATTACCATTTCCGACTAAAACCGTCGAAATAGGTTTAGTTTCTCCCTCTAAATATGTTAGTCCACTATGATTTTCAAAACCAACTAACGTATTTGGCTCAAGATAATCAATTTTTGTCGTAACATTTCCAATAAAACGTTTTTCACCTGCAAGAGTGTAAGAATCAAGCAAATCAATACCTTTTAACTCAGAACCATCTTGAGCTTTGTAATAATGTCCAAAAAGTTGATATCCACCACAAATTGACAAAAATACCGCATTTTCATCACGTTCTTGCTGTAAAAATTTCTTATATTTTTGTATTTCTTCTGCTACGTCAACTTGTTGTCTATCTTGTCCACCACCAATAAAATACATATCATGAGGTGTAAATTCATCATGCAAATTAATTTCTTCGTGTATAAACTTTATTCCACGCCACTCACAACGATTTTTTAACGCCAGAACATTTCCGATATCACCATATAAATTTAGCAATTTCGGATAAATATGTGCAAATGTTATTTCTAAATTATTTTCCATAGCTTTAGTTTAATATAATCCAAAACTTTGAGCAAGATTTTTATAAATTTTTTCAAAAATCTAGTGCATCATGTTTGGGGTACATATTGCAAAAAACAAAACAGATGTTATTGAATAAATAAGTATATAAAATTTCAAACATCTTACCAGAAATCCATTTTTACAATTTGCAAAAACATTTGCACAAGCAATTATACTTATTATCATCGTTAAAACTATATATCTGAAATTTTGCGAACAAAAAACAGGATATTCATATTGAAATTTTATAAATGACGCAAAAATAAAAAACAATAATGACCCAAAAAATATTTTATTTTCAGCATTCAAATTCTTTGATTTTTTGAAAAACATAAAAATAATACAAGCAATTAATACAATCAAAAGAAAAATACTTGCATAGAAAAAGAAATATGATAAATAATTCAATTCAAACGGATACTCCGCAGAAACAGAACTTTTTATCAAATATTCAAGAGTATTATAATCGTTATAACCGTTCTTATCTAATAACAAAAACGGATAAGAAAAAGCATTATCAGTTATGTTAAAAATCCTGTCTGTGAAAAAATTAGTTATCTCATGTCCTTTTGGAAATGACGGATTAACGTAGAAAAACGGTAATTTCCAGTTTAAATAATTTCTAATCCCCCAAACGCAAGCGATTGGGAAATAAACTAAAGAAAACAATAAAAAATTACCGACAACAAACGATTTTTTAAATTTCTTTGATAAAAATTTATACAAAAATAAAAGAAAAATTGACGGAATTAACAGCATTCCTGATAATTTCGTTATCGTTGCAAGTCCACAAAATAAAGCAATCAAAAGTGTATTTTTTATAGAAAAATCTTTGTTCCACTCAACGACAAACCAAATTGCAATAGTGCTAAACAAAAAACATAAAATATCATTATTCAAATTACCTGCTAACAACGTCATTGACGGCAAAAACGCTGTAAAAATATATGCATATACAGTTTCATTATCAGTAAAATTCAAAGATTTTAGAATTTTATAAACAAAAAATAAAATCAATAATGAATAAAAAGTCGTCAAAATCTGCATTGACTCAAAAGCGAAATCATACCCACCTAACGGATATGTAATTTTATACCATATAGCACAAATATAATGATGTAAAGGCGGATGATAAAACTGCCAAACAGTTGATGGATTAAAATTTGGCAAAACAAAATTATGTTCAGCCAAATACTTTATATAATCTGAATGCCCACCAAAAACATTAACTCTTACATCATGACCAAAATTCCAAAAATTAATTAATAACACGTAATACAACCTTGAAATCAACGCTATAAGAGTAATTCCAACATAAACAATTGTATACTTATTAAATTTTTTGAATTTTTCCATGGTTAAATTTATGATATTATAAAATTTTCACCATTGCAAACACTGATAAGTAAATATACAAAACCAGTCCTAATTACATTGAGTTACAGGTGGATTTGCACTTGCATTTAATGTAACATTACTGTTATTACATTTTCCATTTGAAGCTGCTTTCAAATAATCCATGTTATCAAAATTTATAACCCAGTTTGTTGCAAATTCTCCGCCACCTGTCGACATAAGAGTGCCAACAGAAACATCAGATGATGGAGTTCTTATGGTTGAATTACTTGCATCAAACACAAAAGAAAATATATCTTTACCAACTATATTTGAACCTTTATTTGGTCCATCAATATCAATACGTATTCCCGTAGTCGTTATTGCTAAAGAAGTTCCGTCAGCTAAAATAACTCTATATGTATCAGCAGCAGAATCTGATATAGTAGCGTTTGATGCGGTTCCACTTAGATATTTTGCAGAAGTTTTAGACCAACAACCTTGATTAGTTGTAGTTCCACAATTTTTTGATACTTTCATAAATTCAGTTAATCTATCACCAAAACGAGTAACTTGAAGAGCATTAGTATTATCAAGAGTTCTCCATTCGTTAAGAGGTCCATAAATTGATGCTGCACGACCTACTGCATCGTCAAGATTTTGATATATTTTTTTAACCTTAGCGACTTTTTCTTTTTCGCCGGTTGAACTATTCAAGTTTGGTAAAGTCAACGCTGATACAACGCCAATAATACCGATTACGATTAATGTTTCTGCAAGTGTGAAAGCCAAAAGTCTTTTCATGATTTTGTTTCCTTTTTATAACTATTTATATAATTTTTACACCATAAAATTTAATAC
>CAZKJV010000149.1:0-3466 GCA_964553175.1 uncultured Muribaculaceae bacterium
AAATAATTTAAAAAACTTTTTGTGTTATAGCCAATTCCATAACACAAATCTAAAATTTTTATTTCACTATTCTTATTTAAAAACTTGTCAAAATGTGCAGGCATTACGAATTTGTCGTATGCCTCACTATAAGCACCGTAGACAGAATGGTAAATATCTTTGTCAGCGTTGCTATACAGCCCTACAGAGCCGTCTTTTGTATAAAACGGTAAAACATCTTTCATACTGCAATTATAGTGCATTTAAGAAGAAAAGACAGATTGTAAATATTAGTTTACATGTGGCGAAGTTCAGGTTTTATAAGCATTTTAGCTAATTTCTCAGCACCATCAAAGTTTCTTTTTGCCAAAATTTCACTCGCTGAAACTTTGTCATAATCTACCATTTTATGTTCAATTGTAAAACTTCCATTTTTAACTTCGGCTAAAACATAGCAAGCATTAGGTATTTCCGTAAATGGACGTCCTACACTGCCATCATTTACAACCGTAATTTTGGAATTAGTTTGATATCCACAAGGCATGTGTGTATGACCACAGAAAACCAAATCTGCATCTACATCTTGAAAAATATCTTCAATTATTTTTATATCCATATTAGGAAAAATATTTTCATTATTTTTTCTTGGTGAGCCGTGTGTTAAAAGGATTTTAACCCCATCAGTTTCAATACATTTATTAATCGGTAATTTTTTTAAATAAGAGATATTTTCCTCAGTAATTTCGTTAGCATCTTGTCTTAAAGCGTTAGCCATAATTGGTGCGTCATTGTGCAATTTTTCAAATAAATCCTCATTAAAATTCGCAATCATCTCATCTGTATTTCCTTGAATGACCGTCCAATCTTGAGTTCTAACAAAATCAATAGTTTTATTAGGTTCAGGACCAGCCATAGCAAGGTCGCCCAAACATAAAACTCTATCAACATTGTATTTCGCAATATCAGAAAGTACTGCTCTCAATGCAAACATATTACCGTGAATATCAGATAAAACTGCAAATTTCATAATTACCTCATGCTTTATTTTAGTGATATTATTATTTTATGATAAAAAGAAGAAAAACAAAACAAATTTCAATTGGAAACGTAAAAATTGGCGGAGATGCACCTATTTCAGTACAATCAATGTGCAACACTGATACGAGAAATGTTTCTGAAACATTAAAACAAATCAATGAACTTACTGACGCAGGTTGTGAAATCATTAGGCTTGCGGTTTTAAACAAAGATGCAGGAGAGGCTTTAAAAGATATAGTTAAAAAATCTCCAATACCTGTTGTTGCAGATATTCATTTTGATTACCGTTTAGCTATACAGGCAATAAATAACGGAATTTCAGCACTTAGATTAAACCCAGGGAACATCGGAAAACGTGAAAACGTTGAAAAAGTTGTTTCACTTGCAAAACAACAGAATATTCCGATTAGAATAGGTATCAATGCAGGTTCTTTAGAAAAAGATTTAAAAGACTTGGATATTCCTTTATTCGAAAAAATGGTTATGAGTGCTGAAGGACATATAAAAATCTTACAAGAACTTGATTTCGACCAAATAAAAGTTTCATTAAAATCATCTGATGTAGCAACGACAATTGAAGCTTATAAATTGTTTTCTGAAAAATATGATTATCCTGTTCACGTTGGTTTAACAGAAGCTGGAACATTAAAAGGCGGACTTGTTAAATCATCCGTTGGTATCGGAAGTCTTTTATCTCAAGGTATTGGCGACACAATTAGAGTTTCTTTAACAGAAAATCCAATTGAAGAAGTTCATGCAGGTTACGCAATTTTAAAAGCCTTAGGCTTACGTCAACGTGGTGTAAACTTTATTTCTTGTCCAACTTGTGGAAGAACTCAAATCGATTTAATTGGGCTCGCTAAAAAAGTTGAAGAAAGATTTAAAGATCTTGATGCAAATATAACAATTGCAACTATGGGTTGTGCAGTTAATGGCCCTGGTGAAGCTTCGCATGCTGATTTTGGCATTGCTGGTGGCATAAACGAAGGTTATATCTTCAAAAAAGGTGAAGTTATAGCAAGAGTTCCAGAAGACAAATTACTTGACGAATTAGATAAACTTATAAAAAATTCAATTTGTTAAATATTTGTCAAATATTTGAAAATATGATAGAGTAATGTATTATATCATTACTGGGGGATTCCATGAAAATTAAAAATTTATTATTAATATCAGCACTAAGCTTATCAATTTTACCGACAATGGCTTACACAACATCTGACGAGCTATCATCAACAGAACAATTGGTAAACTATAATTTTTCTAAAATGACTGCTGACCACGTTCAATTAGTAAAAGCACAAAATGAAAATAGAGAATATAAAACAGAACGTTTATTAAACATTCCTTGGTATAAAAAATTCTGGTCATACATTGATCCAGGATATGATGATGGCACACTATTACAACGCACAATCCACCCTGGTACATCTTGGAGAGATTTATAATTTAAAATTTTAACTTAAATTTTTTATAAGTTGTACGCAATAAATTTACATAAATCTATCAATGCTGATGGCAATACTCCTATTAGCAATGTAATTGCTGTACAAGTATATAAAATTACAATAGGTGATGAGGTTTTATTTGGTAAAATACCATTTGTAACAGTCGAATTTTTATCGAACATTAATTTAACAATATTTGTATAATAATAGCAAGATACAACGATTGTTAACATTAAAATTAATAATAACGGTATAAATATTGCTCCTGATTTAATTATTGCTGAAAATAAATATAACTTAGCTATAAAACCCGATGTAATCGGAAACCCAGCAAGTCCGAAAATACAAAAAGCAAAAGACAATGCAAAAATAGGATTTGTATAAGCAAAGCCCCTAAATTCAAAGATTTTTGTAGAATAATTTGAGTTTTCCAAAACTATAATTGCTGAAAATACGCCTAAATTCATAAAGACATACGCAACTAAATAAAATAAAACTGTTGATAAATTATAAACTGACATTAAAGAAAGTGCAAAAATCATATATGAAGCGTTTGCACTTGAACTACAAGCCAATAAACGCAAAATATTCTTTTGACGAATTGCTAAAGTATTTGCCCAAATTGCAGTTACAACAGCTAAAATTATCATTATCACAGGAAGTTCAAATGAAAAACTCAATGGAAATGCCAATAATCTAGCCAAAATAGCAATCATAGCAATCTTTGGAACAGTTGCAATAAACGCAGAAACGGATATTGCAGAACCCTCGTAAACATCTAAAATCCAGTTTGCAAAAGGTAAAATAGCAAGTTTAAAGAATAAGCCAGAAACTATAAACACATTTGCCAAAGTATAAATCAGAGTAGGTTCACTTTTAAGAAAATAATTATTTATATCATTAAAATTAAAACTACCTGAAATGCCATACAAATAAGAAACTCCAAACAAATAAACTGCCGTTGCAAAAGCATTTGTAACTAAATATTTAAAAGAAGCCTC
>CAZKJV010000150.1:0-3442 GCA_964553175.1 uncultured Muribaculaceae bacterium
TAATTGCAAATAGTATCAATTTAGATAATATAAATGCAAAAGATTTACTTGCAACAATGAGTCTTAAAAATGGTAAGATTAATCTTGAAAAATTTAAATTTAAGCTTGCAAAAGGCACGCTAGACGGTTCTGGTGGCTATGATTTACATTCAAAAAAATCTAATTTTGATTTGTATGTTTCTGATGTTGACGCAGATAGTTTATTATCATCTATGTTAGACGTAAAAGGTCAATTATATGGTGATTTGAGTGGTCAGTTAAATTTAACTTGTTCTGGAGTTGATCAAGCTGATTGTTTAAAAACTTTAAATGGTAACGGTGCATTTATCATCAAAGATGGTAGAATGCCAAAATTGGGCTCATTAGAGTACTTGTTAAAAGCTGGGAATCTAATTAAAAGCGGTATAACAGGTTTGTCTATTAATGGTATCATTGATTTGATTACCCCATTAAAAACAGGTAACTTTGCATCAATTAAAGGTTCTATTGACATCCACGACGGGGTGGCAGATAAAATACAAATTTTATCTACAGGTAAAGACTTAAATATTTTTATTACAGGGGAATATAACTTTAGTAATTATATTGCAAATATGTATGTTTTCGGTAGATTATCAAAGAAAATTTCAACAGTTTTAGGACCTATAGGAAATGTTTCTCTGAATACTTTATTTAGTGCTATTCCTGGTGTTGATTTGAATGACCCATCTAATACTAAAATTTTAAATGATTTGAATAAAATTCCAATGTTTGAATTATCAAATAAAGCATTTAGAGTTTTTGCCGTGGAAATTTTTGGTGATATCAATGGCGATAATTACGTTCAAAGCTTTAGATGGGTAGAATAGTTTAATATTGTCAAAGAGTTAAAATTAATAATTAGTGCGTGTCATAATTTTCTTTGCGTTTGCATTAAACATTGTATCTTTAAACCATATTCCTTTAAATTTACCATTTTTAAATTCGTATTGAGTGTCATAAGAGGTAAAATAAAAAGAGCCTGCGAGTTCGCCTGTTATCCTGTATTGATGTGTATAATACGGATAATTAGGATAATTTTCTGACATTTTATCAATATATCTTAAATTGCCTAAAGCATCGTAGTAATAAGTAATATATGGGTCATTTTTGTATTGAATACCATAGGCATATAAAATTCTGTCGCCGAACTTAAAAAAACCTGCCATTCTTTCGGTTTCATTCTCTTTTTTGCCGTTTATTATATCAAAATAATGCTGTCTGTAATTTTCGTCTTTTAAATGGTTTTTATACGTCTGTTTAAAGTCTTTTTTGTTATATTTTGAAATATAGCTTTTATCATAAATGATTTTTTTAACTTGCTCAATATTTTCATCACGCTCAAGTTGAGTTTTTGTTACCCAATCAAACGAAATATTACCCTGAATGGTAATATTATCTTGTGCAAATGCAGGAAGTGTAAAAACTGTAATAAGAATTAAAATAAATTTTTTCATAATCGTATTATAGCATAAATTTTGTATTATAATATTTGTATGGATTATATGAATAACAAATTTGATTGTATAGTTGTTGGGGCTGGTCACGCAGGTTGTGAAGCCGCACTTGCTACCGCACGTTTAGGTTTAAAGACTTTATTATGCTCTTTAAATATGGATAATATTGCTCTAATGCCTTGTAACCCCGCAATTGGCGGACCCGCAAAATCGACGTTGGTTCGTGAAATTGATGCTTTGGGTGGTCAAATGGGGATTACTGCTGATGCTACATATTTGCAAATGAAAACTCTAAACATGTCTAAAGGCCCTGCTGTTAGAGCCTTAAGAGCTCAATCAGATAAAAAAGAATATACACAATTTATGAGAAATGTTATTCAAGATAATGAAAATATTTTCTTGAAACAATGTTGTATTTCCCAATTATTAGTTAAAGACGGGAAAATTATCGGTGCTGTTGATGAATACGGTATTCAATATAATGCACCTGTTGTAATTTTAACGACTGGAACATCTTTAGAAGCAAAAATTTGGGTAGGCTTAAACTCTTATCCTGCCGGTAGACTTGGTGAAATGCCTGCAAGGGGTCTATCTAAATCATTAATTGATTTAGGTTTTGTTATAAAACGTCTTAAAACCGGTACTCCACAACGTGTTGACAGTCGTACAATTGATTATTCAAAAATGATTATTCAATCTGGTGATGAAGATTTGAGTTTTTATTCGTTTAGACCTGATAGACCGATAAGAAAGCAATATCCTTGCTATTTAACTAAAACAAACGAAAAAACTCACGAAATAATTAAAGCAAATTTAGATAAATCTCCTATGTATCAAGGGTTAATTCATGCAATTGGCCCGAGATATTGTCCATCTATCGAAGATAAAATCGTTAGATTTGCATCTAATCCATCTCATCATATTTTTGTTGAACCAGAGGGATTAAATACTTATGAAGTTTATATTCAAGGATTTTCAAGCAGTTTGCCTGCTGATGTTCAAGTACAAATGTTAAGAACTTTACCAGGGCTTGAAAATGCTCACGTTATTAAACCTGCTTATGCTGTTGAATATGACTATGTTCCTGCGGTTCAAAATACTCATTCTTTGATGACCAAAAAAGTTCAAGGCTTGTTTATGGCAGGTCAAATTAACGGTACGAGTGGTTATGAAGAAGCTGCAGCACAAGGATTAATTGCAGGTATAAATGCTTTTAATTATCTTAATAAATCTGATATGTTAGAGCTTTCAAGAAGTTCGTCTTATATTGGGACTTTAATTGATGACTTAGTTACAAAAGATATTGAAGAACCTTATAGAATGCTAACTTCACGCTCTGAATATCGTTTATTGTTACGTCAAGATAATGCTGATACTCGTTTGAGTGAAATTGGACATAAAGTTGGATTACTTGATGAAACACAATATAACAGATTTTTAGCAAAACAAGAACAAATTCAACAAGAAATAACAAGATTAAAAGATACAAAATTATCAGCAACAGATGAAGTAAACTCTATTTTAGCTAAATATGATGAACATATCGACAAAGGTATCAGGCTTGCAGAATTAATAAAACGTCCGAATATTAATTATGATGTAATAAAAGAAGTTGATATTTATGCAAAGAACCTTGATTTACCAAAATCTGTATATGAGCAAATCGAAATTTTGATAAAATACGACGGCTATTTAAAACGTCAAGAATCTCAAGTGGATAATGCCGGAAAGTTAGAAAAAATCAAAATTCCAAAAGACATAGATTATTCGCAAATTACACATATTTCAACCGAAACTAGAGAAAAATTGGAAAAAATTCGTCCTACAACTTTAGCTCAAGCATCTAGAATTGGTGGTGTAAAACCTGCAGATTTAAGTGTTTTAATGGTAATGTTAGAAAAACATTTGATACATTAATAAAAAAAATGCCACCCAATGGGTGGCTTTAAATTTGGTTTTTTGGTTTT
>CAZKJV010000151.1:0-3410 GCA_964553175.1 uncultured Muribaculaceae bacterium
GCATAAAAACTAATTATTACATTCCACCACAAGTTTGGGCAAGCAGAAAACATTAATCGCAGGTGACGGACAGTTACCAGTAAAAATGGCTGAGGGTGCAACAAAAAACGGTTTAGAAGTAGTTTGCATTTCTCTTTCAAATGATAATTACAAAGATTTAAAAAAAGTTTGCTCTAAAGTGTATTCTTTTGCACCAGGAGAAATTTTAAAAATCAAAAAAGCTTTGCAAGATGAAGAAGTAAAACAATTGACTTTCTTGGGCAAAGTTCACAAAGGGTTAATCTTAAAACGTCCAAAATTTGACTCAAGAGCTATTGAACTTTTAAAGTCGGCAAAAAGATTAAATGACGACCAAGTAATGATGCTTGCCGTTCAAGAATTAGAAAATATTGGTGTTACGGTTCTTGACCAAACATTATTTATTAAAAATTTAATGATTCCTGCAGGTGTTTTAGGCAATTTAAAACCAACTGAAGATCAAATCAACGATGTTCAATACGGTTACAGCATGGCTAAAGAAATGGGTAAACTTGATGTAGGTCAATCTGTTGTAATCAAAGATAAAATGATTATGGCAGTTGAAGCTATCGAGGGTACTGACAGATGTATTGAACGTGGAGGAAAAATCTCTAAAAAAGGCGGAGTTGTTGTAAAAGTTGCAAAACCTCAACAAGACAAAAGATTTGATATTCCTGCCGTTGGTTTAAACACACTTAAAACAATGAAAAAATATAATCTTTCAGTTTTAGCTGTTGAAGCAAATGAAACAATTATCGTTGAACAAGAAGAAGTTGTTAAATTTGCAAATAAAAATAATATAGTTATCATGGCAGTTTAATATGAAAAAAATATTTATAATTACAGGCGAATATTCAGGCGACATGCATGCTTCAAATGTCGCAAAACATTTGCTTGAAATAAATTCAGACATTCAAATTGAGGCTATTGGCGGAGAAAATCTTAAGAATTTAGGAATAAAATTATTTTCTGACCACTCAAAAATGAGTGCAGTTGGACTTACTCCAAAAATTGTGTGGAACCATTTAACTCTTGGTGCAAGATTAATCAACTATTTAACTAAAGAATACAAACCCGATTTAGTTTTATTAATTGATTACGGGGTATTTAACCTTAAAATGGCAAAATTTCTCAAAAAAGCAGGCATAAAAACTAATTATTACATTCCACCACAAGTTTGGGCAAGCAGAAAACATCGTATTAAAACAATCAAAAAATATGTAGACGAAGTTTTTTGCATTTTTCCGTTTGAAAAAGAAATGTATGAAAGTTACGGGATAAAAACAACATATTGCGGACACCCTTTAATTAGTCAGTTACCACCAAAAGCTGACAGAGAAGAATTTTTCACACAACACGGACTTGATAAAAATAAAAAATTAGTATCAATCTTTCCAGGGTCAAGAATTTTTGAATTAAAAAATCTTATGTCAGTATTTGTAAAATCAGCAAAAATTTTACAAAAAATGCACCCAGATATTCAATTTGTATTTTCTCAAGCTCCAAATATTTCAGATGAAGTTTACAAACAATATTTTAAAGATACTGATTTCCAAGTAATAAAAGGCGAAAATCAAGCACTATTAAGTATTTCTGACGCATTAATTCTTGCATCAGGCACAGTTGCACTTGAGGCAACTCTTTACAATACACCAATGATTATCGCTTACAGAGGTCCATACCTTTTCTATTTAATATATTTACTTGTAAGATGCATAAAACGAGTTTGCTTAGCAAATATCATTGCAAACAAAGACATCGTACCTGAAATTATTGAAAAACAAGTAAAAGCAGATTTTATCGCTTATAAAATAGAAAAATTAATCTACGATGAAGAAGTAAGAAACGCTCAAATCAATGATTTAAAATCTGTTAAAGCTTTGCTTTCAGACAAAAATTCATCATTAGAAGTTGCAAAACGTATTTCAAAAGAACTATCTGAGGGCTAAAAATGGATTACCCTCAAAGTGCTTACGTTCATATTCCATTTTGCAAAACAAAATGCTTTTACTGTGCATTTGTTTCAACTTGCAATCTAAAACTTGAAACTGGCTATATTATTTCACTTTTAAAGGATATTGATACAAATTACAAAAAAAACAAATTAAAAACTCTTTATATCGGCGGAGGAACTCCATCAATATTATCATTAAAGCACGTTGAAAAAATTATAAATAAATTTGAACTGTTTGAAAATGCAGAAATAACGTTTGAATTAAATCCTGAAAACGCAGACGAAATTTATCTAAAAGGGCTTTTAAATTTAGGCATAAACAGATTAAGTATCGGCGTTCAAACATTTAACGACGATATTTTAAAATTAATAAACCGTACACACAATTCACAAAAAGCTTTAGAAACTATAAATTTAGCCAAAAATATCGGATTTAAAAACATTTCCTTAGATTTTATTTATGGATTACCAACTCAAACAATTGAGGATTTTAAAAACGATTTAGAAATTGCAAAATCACTTGATATTCAACATATTTCATTATATGGGTTGAAAATTGAAGAAAATTCTGTTTTTCGGAAAAAAACACCGAAAAATTTACCTGATGATGACACTCAAGCAGACATGTATCTTTCTGCAATTGAAATCTTAAAAGATTTTTCGCATTATGAAATAAGTAATTTCGCTAAAAACGAAAGTTTTCAATCAAAACATAATTTGACGTACTGGAGTAACGAGCAATACTACGGCTTTGGCTGTGGAGCACACGGTTATGAGGACGGAATTAGATACGCAAACGCATTTGATATTCACAAATACATAGAAAATCCTTTATTACGAGATTTTGGACATACTGAAACTGAAAAAGAAAAACTTGAAGAAGAAATTTTTCTTGGATTTAGAATTGAAAAAGGTTTAAACACGCCAAAAATTAATCAAAAATTTAATATAAATTTTGACGAAAAATACGCACAGGCTTTGAAAAAATATATTTCCACTGGTCATATACTAAAAACTGATTGCGGTTATAAACTTTCTAACGCAGGATTTTTAATCAGCACTGTAATCCTTGCTGACTTTTTAGAATAAACTTAAAAAATAAACTTTTATTTAATAAGTTTATTTAGCGTAATGTTTACAGTAGCTTCACCGGCAGCTTTTGCAAATGCATTAGCAAAAGATTTTACACCGTTACCAATTGCATCACAAGTATTTTTTACAAGACTATTCTTTTCTTGTTTTTCAATTTTTACATTTGATAAATCTAAAGTATCTCTGTCTAAATAATCACTGCGACGAGTATAATCATAATTTGTAGTTGTAGCACAATTTTCTCTTGCTGTTTCAACTCTATTAGCAACTACGCCATTTTGGTTTGCGACAATCTTTGTCATTTAAAAACCTCCAAAAATAAAAAATATTATAACCAATTATATAA
>CAZKJV010000152.1:0-3378 GCA_964553175.1 uncultured Muribaculaceae bacterium
AGGTCAACAAAAACATCGATAGGATATTTATTCGGTTTTATCCCTGTCTATATCAATGGGGGTAAAAAATAATGAAAAACTTAGTTGTAGGTGCAGGATTTAGTGGTGCAACCATAGCAAATTTAATAGCAACAGAGTTGAATGAAGAAGTTATTGTTATAGATTCAAAAGACCATATTGCAGGTAATTGTTATGATTACAAAGATGAAAATGGTATAACAATTCATAAATATGGTTCTCATATCTTCCATACTAATAACGAAAAAGTTTGGAAATTTATTTCTAAATTTACTGATTTTAACACATATATGCACAAGGTTTACACAAATATTGATGGTATAGAAACAACTATTCCATTCAACATTAATACTTTGTATGATGTGTTTCCACAAAGTTTGGCTTCAAGATTAGAAAAAAAATTATTAGAAAAATACGAATACAACAAAAAAGTTCCAATTCTTGAATTTACAAAAGAAACTGATGCAGATTTAAAATTCTTGGCAGATTACGTTTATGAAAAAGTATTTTTACACTATACGACAAAACAATGGGGAGTTTCACCTAATGATGTTGACGGTGCTGTAACGGCAAGAGTTCCTGTATATATCAGTAAAGATAATAGATATTTCCAAGATAAATATCAAGGGATTCCACTAGAAGGTTATACAAAAATTGTTGAACGAATGCTTAACCATAAAAACATTGAAGTTGTTTTAAATAAACCTTTTAAACATTTTAAAAATGCTGATAAAGAATTTAAGAGAGTTTTCTATACAGGTCCTATTGATGAATATTTTAATTATGAACTAGGACAATTACCTTACAGAAGTGTAAATTTTAAATTTGAGACACATAATCAAGAATATTATCAACAAAATTCAGTTGTTAATTATCCTTGCAATTATGATTTTACAAGAATTCATGAGTATAAACATTATTTGAATGAAACTTCTGAAAAAACAGTTATTGCAAAAGAATATTCAGAAGCCTTTGAATTAGGTAAAAATGAAAGATTTTATCCTATTCCAAGAGATGAAAATACTGAACTATATAACAAGTATTTAGAAAAAGCGAAAGCATTAGATAATGTTTACTTTTTAGGTCGATTAGGAGATTACAAATACTACGATATGGATAAAGCCATTGCTCGTGCTATTGAATTATTTGAGGAGATTAAGTAATGATATTAGTAACAGGTGGTGCAGGATATATCGGAAGCCATTTAGTTTTGGCTTTATTGGAACAAAATAAAAAAGTTCTTGTATATGACAACCTTTCAACAGGTCATCTCGAAACTATTGAAAATCTTAAACAATATGGTGATTTAACTTTTTATCAAGGAGATTTAAACAATTTTACTTACTTAAATGATGTTATTTCTCAAAATAAAATCGATGCTGTTGTTCATTTTGCAGCATTTTCGCAAGTCGGTGAAAGTGTTATTAATCCTAGCAAATATTATGAGAACAACGTAATAGGAACAATCAATCTTTTAAAAGCAATGATTAATAATAATGTCAAAAAGATTGTATTTTCATCAACCGCAGCAACTTATGGTGAACCAATTTACACACCGATTGATGAAAAACACCCTCAAAACCCAATAAATCCGTATGGTCAAACAAAATTAATGATTGAACACATAATGGACGATTATGATAAGGCGTACAATCTAAAATCAGTAAGATTAAGATATTTCAACGTAGCAGGAGCTGATTCAAAAGCAAGAATAGGCGAATGGCACAAACCTGAAACACATTTAATTCCAAATATTTTAAAATCAACATTTGATGGTGGAAAGACTTTCCAAATGTTTGGTGATGATTACGAAACAAAAGATGGCACTTGCGTTAGAGATTATATTAATGTAGAAGATTTAGCAAATGCTCATATTTTAGCCTTGAATTATTTGAAAAATGGTGGCGAAACAAACTACTTTAACTTAGGTACAAACGAAGGTAATACAGTCAAAGAAGTATTTTCAATGTGTGAAAAAGTTACAGGTAAAAAGATTCCTGTTGAAATGAAACCTCGTAGAGCAGGTGATCCGGCTGTACTTGTTGCAGATAATACAAAAGCTAGAGAAGTTTTAGGTTGGACTCCTAACAAAACTCTTGAAGATAGCATAAAAACTGCTTACGAGTGGGAACAAAAATTGAGTTATAAGGAGTTAGTAAATGCCTAAAGTATCGATTATTGTTCCAATTTTTAATGTAGAAAAATATTTAAGAGAATGTTTAGATAGTCTTATTAACCAAACATTAGACGATATTGAAATTATTTGTGTTAATGACGGCTCGACTGACAACTCAGCTCAAATCTTGCAAGAATATAGATTTAAAGATAAACGAATTAAGGTTATCAATAAAGAAAATTCCGGCTATGGAATTTCTATGAATATGGGTTTAGAGTCTGCTAATGGGGAATTTATCGGTATCGTTGAATCTGATGATTTTGCTGACTCTAAAATGTTTGAAGACTTATACAATCTTGCAAAAGAAAAGAATGCAGACATTGTTAAATCTGACTGGCTTGAATACACGACTTCAACAAAAGCTGTTAGAAAAGCAGGAAGAATGGCTTTACTTCCTGAAAATGTGGATTTGAACGTAAAAGATAATCCGGAAATTTTAAAAATTCAACCTGCAATATGGAGTGCTATTTATAAAAGAAGTTTATTAACTGATAACAACATTAAATTTACTGAAACATCTGATGCTAGTTATCAAGATACAAGTTTTGCTTTTAAAGTTATGTGTTTGGCTAAAAATGTTGTTTTAACTGATAAAGCATACATTTATTATAGACAAGACAACTTAAATTCTTCAGTAAAATCTACATCAAAGGTGTATGCAATTTGTACTGAATATGCTGAAATTACAAAATTCTTGAATGAACACAAAGAACTAAAGCCTTATGTTAATACATATAAATTGATAAAAGAATATGTTAATTATATGTGGAATTTAAGACGTATAGATAAACAATTCAGAAAAGAATTTATTGAAAAGATTTCTAGCATTTTTGCTAATTATAAGGAAATGGGTGAAATAAGCCCTGACTTTTTCAAAAAGGTTAATAGACAAGAATTTAATATGTTGATTAATGATACTAAAAAATTTGAAAAACATATTGAAAAACTTGTTAAAAAGGAAGAATTTAGACAACTTCGTAAAAAGTTATTTTCTATTCATATAAACAAATCAAGAATAGATATAACTTTACTTGGAAAGCAGATTGTGAGGATTGGATAATGCCTAAAGTATCTGTAATTGTTCCAATTTATGGAGTCGAAAAGTTTTTAAGAGAATGTCTTGACAGTATCTTGAGCCAAAGTCTAAAAGATATTGAAATTATCTTGATTGATGATGGGGGTAA
>CAZKJV010000153.1:0-3349 GCA_964553175.1 uncultured Muribaculaceae bacterium
ATTTTAAATTATATATATTATATAGAAGTTTTTCGCATTTCGGACTAACAAAAAGTGAGATTTCTCCGTCTGCTCTATGAATTTTTGAATTAAACGCCATTATACGATTTTTTATCGGCGGATTAAATGCTTTTATTTTTATATCAACATCATAACCAAATTCCAAAAATCGTTTTTTCATTATCACATAATTTGTAAATTCACTTGTGCAACTTCTATTATCACCAGAGGCATCACCGTTTATGATAATTTTTCCTTTATGACAAGGATATCTACGCATAATTTCTTCACACGCTTTTGAAGTCGTAGTGTTTTCCATTGCAATTTCATCAAAATAAAAAACCTTATCATCAGTCTTATGAGCCAAAACCCAACACATCGGATCAACGTTAAAATCACAACTTATGTGCATATCCAGTTCGGGTTGATATTGAACATCAATAACATTTTTGTCCGAAAAATCTTTTATAACTAAACCCGAATTATAATGCCCATTTTCAGCTAACACACAAATTCTATAATAATCTTCATCATAAAGTTTTTTCAATTCCTCACAAAAACCCTCAGGCAAAAAAACATTTTGAGTTGTCGGTGCAGTTATCAACCTATAATTTGGCAAAGGATTTTTAATAAAAGTCTTGTAAATCCAACCTCTTTCCATTTCAGGATTTGTATGCCCAAAAATTCTGTATGTAAAATTTTTCCACTTCGGTTTTATATTTTGACGCATACGAGCAAGAAGCATTTTAAACGTGTCAAAAGGAACTTCCGACATTTCTTCAATTTCAACAAATCCAAGATTTAAAGATTTCAAATGATTTGGCTCATCAAAATGTTTAAATAAAATTTCAGATTTATTTTTGAAAGTCAAAGTTTGCAAACTTGTTGACCACTCGTAATCTTTACCCTCAACAAAACCCATATTGTCCAAATGTTCAAAATAAGTTTTCAAAGTTGTATCTCGCACAAGAGTATAAGTTTGAGCACCGACAAGACCTCGTATCCCAGGGTATTTCAAACAAAGCAATATTCCCAAAAGTGAACCGCAGAAAGTTTTTCCGCTACCATAACCACCTTGATAAACAGCAACATCAATGCTGTAATCGTGTGGAATTTCTAAAAATTCTCTTTGTGCTTTTAAAAGTGTGTAAGTTGTTTTATGTTCCATTTTCCTAAAATCCCTATCATAAAGTATAAAAAAATGGGGAGCGTTGCTCCCCTAGTGTGCTTGTGTGCAAATATGCCGGCTTTTAATTATTAATAGATGATAAATCTGCTTGCAATAAAAAGTTATTTGCATTTTCTATCCCGTATTGTTCTAATGCGAATTTAAAGCATTCTATCCAATTTATTTGCTGATTAACCTCAGGAACTTCAGCAAAGGATTTTACCGTTTCAAAAAGTTCTTTTGAACGAGTTTTTCTCTCAAGCGTTGCTTTTCTATCCCCGTATCTGTAAATATAATCCGCATTTCTAACCGCATCATCAATTTCCAAATACAAAGGTTTTCCATGTTCGCTTATACAAATTAATTCACGACCAATTTTGAAATTTGCAATAATTTCAGCAGTTTTTTCAACCATTGGAATAATCAATTTACGATTTATAGCATCAAGCATCATATTTAATCTTGCAGTCTGTCCTGAAACAGAATAGGTTAACTCTGTTGCAGTACGGGCTTCAGATTGAAGATTTCCCGCCATATTTTTGAAAATTCCTGTTGCACTTTCTGTTGTCGTTTTAAAATAATTTAGAAAATCCCAACCGTGCAAAGCATTTTCAAAGTTCAACGGCACAGGTGCTTGAGGCATAAGAGCAGAATCATATTCAATAATTTTACCCGGCTTAACGACTTGTTCTCCCTTAAAACACCCTTTTGGTGCAAGATATGGCGGATTCATCATTAAAGATAAAGCGTCAAGTTGCTTATTCAAAATAGTTGAAGAAATATTATTCAAAATAATTGCAACTTTAAGCGGAGAAATTCCTCTTTCAGTTTCAGGATTTTTAATAATATTTGCATAAATAAACGGATTAATTACAAACGGATTATCTTCCATTCTGATAATTTCACGTCTGCCAGCAACTACAATAAGTTGATTTTTAAGAATTTCTCCTGTTTCAGTTTCAATATCCCCCCAATATTCAAGAATTTCAAGCTTGTTACCATCCACGGCTTTTTGAGAAGCTGAATTTTTATTATTTTGGTTAGACAAAATTGATTTTAAATTTTCAATTTTTTCTTCGGTTAACAAAGTGTTTGATTTATCAGAAATTATGTCGTGAATTGACGAATAAGTTCTATAAATTTTTGCACAACCGTCCCAATTTGTTGAATCATTTTTATCAAAAACAAAATCTTCAGCTTTTATAAATTTTATTTTTGCATTGTCATAAATAACTTTTTCTTCAACAACAAAGCCTGATTCTGTTGGATTAATCAACTGTTCTTCAATTGTTTGAGGTCTTCTGATAACTTTTGTTTTTGTTTGCCAACCGACAAAAATCGTACTTTCGCCTGTTTCTACAATGCTATCAATCATTTTTTCCATTTCTTCTTCAAGTTTCATTTTTTCAAATGTATTTACGAGCATTGCTTTTTGTCTGTTTGCCAAAAATTGAGTTTGCGGTGTGTTTCCTGAAACATCAAACATTGAATCCGGGTGAGAGTACAAATTTTCACTGATATGTGCTTTTAGAGTTTGAGCAAGTTCATAAATATCAGGAAGTTGAATTTTTGTATTCCATTCATTTATGTTTGGAATATTATTTCCGTAAATTGCATTTTTTATAAGTCGTAAATCTGTTAATTGTCCTCTGCGAGCGTCTTCCAAATCATCATATTTTTTCGTAATTTTTGCGGTCAAATATAACATTTCATCTTGTTTATTTTTCTTATCGGTCATTTTCATTTTCCTTTCCGTATTTTTTATTATTTGTTATTGAGAAAATTTGAACATCTTGAAGTCGCCCATTTTTAAGGGTTTCGGATTTTAATTCTGCTTCAAGCTTCATTCCAAGAGATTTTAAAAGTGCATTTGTTTTTGTATTTTCCTTAAAAACAAGCCCTTTTAATTTTTTGAATTTTAATTTTTTAAAACAATATTGCAAAAATTTTCTTCCGACTTTTCTTGTAAAACTTCCCCAAAATTCTTGTTTAAAACAAGTCGTAATTTCAGCAGAATAAAGAGTTTTGCGGTTTCCAATAATATTTTCCAAAAAAACAAATCCTGCAAAACTTTCGTCATTCAAAATAACCCAAAAAAATGGAGAAGTTCGCTCTACGGTTAAAAGAACCTCTTCAAGCAAATCATTTTGTACAAAATCATCATTCAAAAATCTATTATAT
>CAZKJV010000154.1:0-3331 GCA_964553175.1 uncultured Muribaculaceae bacterium
GTATAATAAAAAACAGGAAAAAGGAAGAAAAAATATGAAAAAAACAGCATTTTATTTTGTAATTTTATTATTATCATTTTTAATATTTACAGTTAATTCTGTACAAGCTACAACAACAAAACCAACAGCAAAAGCAAAAAAAACATACACAGAACGTGAATACACCGTAAACACAAAAGACGGACATTTAATTCATGCTTATTTGAGCTATCCAAAAACAAAACAAAAAGGATACCCGACAATAATTATGTTACACTCATTAGGACGCAGTGCATATTATTGGAAACCGTTACAAGAAAAATTTAACAACTTAGGCTTTGCCGTATTAAGAATGGATTTCAGAGGACACGGGAAAAGTGTTTACAACAAAACTTTCCACCAAAAATCATGGACAACATTTAAAAATAACACTTTTGCAAAATACCCTCAAGACGTTTTAGACACAATTGAAACAATCCAAAAAAGCACCAAAAAACCTAATTTCACAAATTACGCAATCATCGGTAGTGATATTGGGGCAAATACAGCAATTCTAGTTGCAAAAGAAATGACTGTAAAACCGAAAGCATTAGTTTTAATTGCTCCATCAATGAGTTTCAAAAGTTTATATGTGCCTGTTGCGTTAACTGAAATCGGAAACACTCCAATTCTTGCAATTTCAAGTAAAACAGACAATTACTTTATGAAAGAACAAGAAAAAATTGCAAAATTTGCACAAGGAGTATTTGACGTTTACAACCTTGAATCTGGTTTAACTGATATGTTAATCATAAGACAAAATCCGGAAGTTCAACCAACAATTATAAATTGGGTAGTTCAATATTTTAAAAAATAATTAATTAACAAAAAAGGGTCGGTTCATAAAAATGAACCGACCCTTTTTTATACTTTATATGAATTAAACTTTCATCACTTTTTCAAAACCAAACAATGAACTAATTGATTCATCATCGTGAATTCTTGAAATTGCTTGACCTAACAAGCCAGCAACTGATAATTGTTTAATTTTTTTAGGTAGATTTTCTGTATCTAGAGGAATTGTATTTGTAACAACAACTTCTTTAATAGGAGCATCTACAAGTCTTTGAATAGCAGGGCCTGAGAATACAGCGTGAACAGCACAAACATAAATATCTTTTGCCCCTTCTTTTTTCAACAATTTTGCTGCTTCTGTAATTGAGCCTGCAGTATCAATAATATCATCAAACATTACGCAAATTTTATCTTTAACATCACCGATTACACAGTTTGCAATTGCTTCATTGTGCTTGTCACGACGTTTGTCAATAATTGCTAATGCACAGCCTAAATCTTTTGCAAAATGTCTTGCACGTTGAACACCACCTGTATCAGGGCTGACAACAACAATGTCATCAGGGTTAAGATTTAAACTTTGAATATGATTTACAAGAATTGATGTTGCAAAAATATGGTCAACAAGAATATTAAAGAAACCTTGAATTTGACCAGAGTGCAAATCAACTGCTAAAACACGATTACAACCTGCAGTTGTTAACAAGTCTGCAACCAATTTTGCGGTAATTGCTTCACGTCCGGAAGTTTTTCTATCTTGTCTTGCATAACCATAATAAGGAATAACAGCTGTAATTGATTTAGCACTTGCACGTTTGAACGCATCAATTATAATCAACAATTCCATTAAATTTTGATTAACAGGTTTACATAAAGGTTGAATAATAAAAACATCATCACCTCTAACACTGTCTTTTACTTGAACGTAAATTTCACCATCAGCAAAATCTTTAATAATCATAGGTCCAACAGTTGTACCCAAAGCTTGAGCAACTTCTTGAGCCAATTTCGGATTTGAACGACCTGCAAACAATTTGATGTCGTGCGTCGGATTAATTTCACGCTCTAATTGGTGGTATATTTCTTCGTTAATCATTTAAGAACCCTTTCTCATACATCTTATATTTTAATTATAGTATTAACATGTTTATAAATCATCAGATTTTAACTAATATTAATTGTTTTTAAAAATTCCACAACTTTTGCTAACGCATTTGCTCTATGTGAAATTTTATTTTTTTCGCTTTCATCTAACTCAGCCATCGTTTTTGAGTAACCTTCAACAAGAAAAATCGGGTCATAACCGAAACCGTTAATCCCTTTTCGCTCTTTAACGATTGAGCCTTTACATTCTCCTATTGTTTGAAAAACCATTTCACCATTTTCGTTCAAAAGTGTCATACAACAAACAAATTTAGCGTTTCTGTTATCAACATTTTTTAATTCAGAGAGTAATTTTTCGATTTTTTCATCTTGAGTACCCGCATATCTTGCCGAATACAACCCAGGAGCACCATTCAAAGCTTCTACGCAAAGTCCTGAATCATCAGCAAGACAAAAAGTTTTTGACACTCTATACGCTTCTTTTGCTTTTATTAAAGAATTTTCTTCAAAAGAATCTCCGTTTTCAACAGGATTAAACCCATCATTTGGCAAAACAAATTCAAACTCCGCACTTGAACAGATTGCATTAACTTCTTGTAATTTATGCGGATTTGCGGTTGCGAAAACAATTTTCATTTTATACTCCAAATCTTCTTTGTCTGTTTTTAAATTCTAAAACGGCTTGTGCTAACTCGTCTTTTCCAAACTCAGGCCAAAATTTTTGAGTAACATAAAATTCTGAATATGCGATTTGCCACAACAAATAATTTGAAATACGCATTTCGCCACCTGTTCTGATTAACAAATCTGGGTTTGGAATTTTTGAAGTATACAATTCTTTTGAGATTAAATCTTCTGTGATATCTTCCGCTGAAACACCTTTTTCAACAATATTTTTAACTGCATGAACTATTTCATCACGAGATCCATAATTAAAAGCAATTTGCAAATGTACGCCTGTATTATCTTTTGTCAAATCTCTTGATTCTTTAATAACCTCTTGTAATTTTTCACCCAACGCTTTTATGTCGCCGATAAAATCAATTACAACGTTTTTCTTGTGCATTTCAATCATTTCTGTTTTTAATGTTTTACAGAACAAGTCCATTAAAAAATCAACTTCTTCTTTTTTTCTGTTCCAATTTTCAGTAGAAAACGCATATACAGTCAAATATTTTATACCGAAGTCATCACAAGCTCTAAGAGTTGTTTTTAAAGCTTCAACGCCTTTTTTATGTCCCATTGCAGACGGCAAATTTTTCAATTTTGCCCAACGTCTGTTTCCGTCCATAATTACGGCAATATGTTGCAAATTAGTTTCTTTAACTATCTCATTAATATTTTCGGTCTGTGTAAGTACTTCCATAATTTTCACCAAAATCTTCTTATAATAACATTTTAATCTAAACATATA
>CAZKJV010000155.1:0-3206 GCA_964553175.1 uncultured Muribaculaceae bacterium
ATATAATATAGATTTTTATAAGTCAACACTTTTATTAACTTTATTTTGATTTTTTTTATTTTCTTTACTAATCTTTCTTATACACTCATTTAGCTTATTAATAATATCATCTATTTCTTCTTTGCAACACCACTTATGCGATAAATATCTCTGGTCATTATTTATCTTAATAATTAAATTGAATATATTTTCTTGTCTAAAACTCTTTATTAGTCCCAGACTCACATTCACCTCCATTTTGCTAGAATTAGAATTAATAAATTCAGCCTTATCTATAATAGTCATAGCTGCTTTTTTAAAGTCTGTTTCATTCATAGAATCCCTCCTTATATATAATCTTCTTCATCTTCAACTATCTCTATTCCTTCTGTTAATAATTGAAGATAACTATCCAATTCTTCTTTAGTCATTTGTATCTTATTAATTTCACCTTTCTTTTCTATACCATATTTTACTGCGTCATCATAATCTAGCCATAGATCTTTCCCTTTGTATTCCTCTAATAGTTCTTTTGATATCTTTGTATTCTCCAAAACAAGTTGATCTAATTTATTTTGAATTTTCATCATTCTCTTAGTTTCTAACTCTAAGTCATTTAATCTAGTTAAACTTAAAGCTAATGACATTTGATGATACATAAGAGTTGCATATTTTGATAAATATACTTCATCCATTTTCATTAAAAGATAAAATGCTGCTGAATATGCGTGAGAACCTACTTCTGCAATAAACCTTACTCCTTGATGCTTTAAGATATCTATTAGTTCAAATATTTCAATTAGTTTAAATAGATTACCTCCTTCAGAATTAACTCTAAAGATAACAACATCTTCATGTAAAGGAAGTAAATCTTCTTGATATTTCAATCTGTCATTTGCCATTAAGACTTCTTCATTTCTACATCTTATATTCAAAAGTTGATCTACTATCATATTACCTGATTCTGTTGTAAGTTCTCCTTCAAAATTTATATATGTAGCCATACACATCACTCCTTATAATTCTTTTTATTTCTAATGTTGTTCTTTTTATTAACTTTCTTTCATTATACCTCCTTAATAAACTTTATATCCATACCAACTTGCTATTGTTGAGTTATTACTTGATTTATTTGATATCAATACTTTAGTACCGACACCAACTCTATTATATAAGTCTTGAATGTCCCAGTTATGCAATCTAACGCAGCCATTTGAAACTTTCTTACCTATAGATGATTCATTGTTGCATCCATGTAATGCGTACGCATTGCCTATTCCAAGCCAGTATTTTCCAAGAGGGTTATTAGGACTTCCACCTGGAATACCACCCTTATAATAAGGTCTATTTTTAATTTTTTCTACTATTGTAAATGAACCAGTTGGCGTTGGAGTTGAATACTTCCCACTAGCACAAGGATAAGACTTAATTAATTTACCATTTTGATATAAATAAACTTTATTATAATATGTATTTACGATTATTAACTTACTTAATATCTTTCCTTTATTACTTGTTGTTTGACTTGTTGTAACCTTATTTGAAACATTATTTTCTACATAATCTTTGCAAACATATCCCCACTTGCCATTATAACGGATACTGTACCAATTCCCATAAGAACCATATACGGCTATCTTACTCCCTTTAGGAACTGTACCTAATTTTCTACTATAAGTACCCGCATACTGTCTTAGATTGACATTTGAGCTGGTATACATATAGCTTAAAGCATCTGACTTATCTGGCACTGTAAATAATATTCCTAAACTTAAACTTCCTGCTATTAATAATCTTTTTATATTTTTATTCATAAATTTACCCCCCCTACATAACACATTGTGATTCTTTATGATATACTCTTTGAATTGTACTTTTAGCTCTATCAAATATTAGATCTAACATCACTCCTTCCATTTCATAAGTTTCAATTAAAGATTTTAATTTATTTTCAACTTCTAATATTTTATCTAATTCATCTGATGTGAAATTATCTCTTAGTTTTTGTGATTTCTTTAATCCTTTTTCAAGTCTTATTTCATTGGCAGATTTATCGAATATAATATTGTATGTTAAATTTGTATATTTCGCATAAATTAATTTGTCTGTTTTACCATAAACTTTTTGAATTGTATCTGTTAAATTTCGTCTGATAATTTTACCTGTTCTTCTATAGTATTTAAATTCTTCAGATTGACCAGATTCTTCAATATACGTTTCTAATATATTTATATATTCTATTACTTTAGCTCTAACATACGTTGATTCTTTAGTACTCATTTGTAAAATAGCTTCTTTATTTAATAAATAACAACTTCTTTCTTTTTCTTGTTTATCAATATATGTTGTCGGTGGAAAATTTCCACCTACCTCGAAACCAAGTGATTCCAAGGTGTTCATTTCTTTTCTTATATCTCTCATAAATTCCTTATGTACTTTTTCTTTTTTACCTTCTTCTTTTCTCCATTGATTTAATAAATCATTTAATTCGTTAGATTTCATTTCAATATGTTTATTGTTTATAAAGTTTTCAAAACTCATATATTATACCTCCTAAATAAAATATTTCTTTTATTGAGAATTTCAACCTCTGAAACCGTTGGTATCACTAGCTTTCAGAATAGTACTCTTTTATAATTTCGTCGAAATTCTTACTTAGGCGACTAAATTGACATTCTACACAATTAGAAATGTCATCACAAGACATAATAGGACAATCTTCGTCTATTTTTTTAATTATATAATCCCATGTAATATGTGATTTTTCTTTTTCAGGATCTTCTGCTAATTTTGCATAATTCCAATCAAGCATAGGTTTATTTTCACAACTCCAAGAAGTTCTTCCGTAATCATAAGCAAACACCTTTCCATTTTCATATTTTGCGAAATGTCTAGGAAGCCAGTTATTATCTTCAAAGTCCCTCACCCATATTTTAGTGTCGACTGGCACTTTACTCCAATCTATTTCATCTCTTTTCCATATCAGGTTATTATTAATGTCAAACACCTTCATAATGTCAAAGCTATGATTATACATATCCGTTAAATCTTCTAAATAATCTTCAAAGAATAAATTAAATGTATCGCAGAATTTTAATGTATTCTTATCAGTTTCTAAATATATGTTATTTGATAATATGTAACATTTTTCATTACTTTTCATTATAAATGACATTCCATTTTTAAGATCATTCTTATTCATATCTTTATCCCCTTTCTAAACCTTT
>CAZKJV010000156.1:0-3148 GCA_964553175.1 uncultured Muribaculaceae bacterium
ATGTTATATTCTTATTATTATTGATTTTTGATGATTTTTTTGTTTGATTTAAGAGTTGTTTTGCTTGACAGGTTTTAAATAATTTTGTAAAGTTTAATTAACACTAAGTCGTAGTAAGGCAATTTTATTTTTTAGGCAACTTTAACATGCCATAACAAAGTAGATATGTGTAGGAAGGAAATATTATGCAAGTAAATCCAGTTTCTCAATTGACTCCGTTTACAGGTGTAAAAGAAGTTTCAAAGAAAAAGGCAAATGATGTAAAAGTAAGTTCAAATCCAATTGAAAAATCTCCAATGCCAAGCGTTGGTACTTTTCAAGCAATGACTGGGGTAAAACCTAGAAAATTCCAAGTCGCAAAGCCTGAACCTGTTGCTCATACAAGTTATGAAGCTTCTCAATTGGTTAAAGAAGCTGGTGTAATGCTTTCAAAAGAAGATTATAGAAACGTAAAAAATGTTTTAAAACGTGGTGATGAACAAACTGCGAATGTTATGATGCAGTTGGAACTTGTAAAAAGTGGCGACATTGAACCTGATACATTAAGCAATTACTGGGAAACAGGTAAGATGAATGATAATCTTGCAAAAGATTTAGATATGGTTTACGAAGCTAGAAAAGCTGGTAAAAATGTTGCAGATGTTTATGTTCCAAACGTAAAAACTCAAGCTGAAGGTACAAAATCTGCAAAAGTCGGTGATGTTTTCAAAGTTGAAAACGAAGATAAAATTTACGTAAAAACTGACAAAAATAAATCAAGACAATTAGATATGGACAAAGATATGTTCATGAAATTGTTCCCACCTGCAAAAAGATTTACAACTCAACAACAAAGCATTGGTGATTGCTATTTAGTTTCTACTTTAGGAACTTTAATGAATCACCCTAAAGCTAGAGTTGCTTTGTATGAAGCTTTTCACCAAGACGGAAATGATGTAACTGTTAAATTTAAAAACGGTTATGGCGAATATAAATATGAAAATGCAGAATTACCAAAAGATAGAGTAAAAAAATATTCTATCAAAGGTTCAATGGGTCAAAAAATCCTTGAAGATGCTTACGGCTTAGATTCAGTAAATAAAGCAGATGCAAATTTCAAAAAAATCATGAATGAAAAAATCGCACAAAAAGAAGCTGAATATGCAAAAGCTCCTGCAAACAAAAAAATGGACGCAGCAAAATCATTAGCAGGTCATAAACAACGTTTAAATGATTATTTAGAAGCTAAAGCTGATCCAAACAAAACTATCGTTGTTTGTCGTGATGATAATTTCTATAATATTTATTACGAAGAAGATGAAAATGGTTTAAAATTCTCTGAATTGAAAAAAGATCCTGACAATAAACAAGATAAATTCCAACGTGCAGCTGATTTTTACAGAGGTTCGTTAGGTGGTTATAACTTTGAAGTTATGGAAAGATTCGGTTTCGGCGGATTTAGACAATGGAATTTGAATTTTGAAGAAAAAGAAGTTAAAGCTCAAATGATGAAAGACAATTTCAATGAAGATTTCATCATGACAGGTGGTACTCGTGCTAGTGGTGGCAGAGTTGAAAATCCAGTTGCTGAATCAGCAGGGGTTTACGGTTTCCACGCTTACACTCTTGAACCTCAAAAAGGCAAAGATGGTGAATTAAAAGTAAGATGTACAAATCCTTGGAACACTTCTTATGATGCTGATATCTCTTATAAAAACTTCTTAGAATATTATGATTCGGTTTCAATCGTTGATGTAAATTCTTACGGTAAAAATTTACCATTAGAAGAACAACCAGTTAAATATGGTAAAAACGGTGCAATCTTAGATAAAAGCTCAACAGAACAACCTGTAATTTGGTACAACAACCAAAAAGGTCAACCTGTTCAAACAAAAGCATAGAAATTTTATAATGCACATAACGAAACTCGGAACTTAAAAATAAGTTCCGAGTTTTGCTTTTTTATTTTCTATTTCTATTTCTATTTTTTAGTTTGTTGCCGTCGTTGTTTTATTGTGAATTCTTTTATCATTTACGTTTATAAAATTTTAGATTAAGGATTTCTATTGGTTTGTTAGTAGATATTTCAATCTGCTTAATGTCTTTGTTTAAAAGCCAAGACGGGAAGTTATCAAACGGGAATAACATTTGATTTTGTTTTGATTTGAAATAAATGTTTGAATTACTTTCGTTGATTGAAATTTTATAATTTATGTTAGCTTTTGATGTTTTTAATTCAATTAAATCAATGCTTTTTCCGTTTTGTGGTTTGTTAAATTCAACAATTATTTTATTTTTTGAAGATTTTATTTTATAAGGAATTTCAATATTTTCAATTTGTAAGGTTTCAACTGAATTTCCCCACGCATCTGGTAGGTATTCAAGGTTAGATTTTGCAAAAATTTTGTCTAAAATTTTTAAATCGTCTTTTGAAAATTTATGATGTTCGTTTCGTATTAAAAAACAATTACTTTTGGTTTGTAAAAGTGAATATTTTCCGCTTAAAAGAATGGTTTTGTAAATAGAATTTATTTTTAATGACGGATAAACTTCGTCAAAATATTTGTGAAAATTTGATGAAATCAAAATTATTTTTGGCGGATTATTTTTTAATGTTTTTGCACAAAGTTTGTCTTGCTTTGAGTTGACGATGTTATAGTAAGAAACGTATGGAATTTGGATTTTTTTATCAAAATAAAAATAATTCATTCCATAGTTTAAATCTAGAAAATCCGAGTTGTTTTCTGAATATTTATCAAGAACTTTTTTAATTTCTTCTAAATTTTGTTGATATTGTGCTGAAAATTTTATTTCTCCGATATTTTTTGATAGATTATTTACTTCTAAGTGCTTTTCGGGTAGCCATTTTGTTAGATTTGGCAATGCAAAAATAGTTATTATGCAAAAGAAAATAATTGCAATGTATTTGAAATATTTTAGAGATTTGTTGTTTTTTATCATTAACAAATATGGAATAATAATTCCTAAATAAGACATTGAAATATCTCTAATTCGTTGCATTGCAATGTTGTCAATGCGTCCAAGAGAATAGTTTAGAGAGGCGAAAACAAAAACAATTGAGAAAATTAAAGTAAAAATATAATTGATATTTTTGTTTTCTTGTTTTAGTTCTTCTATTAATTTGATTATAAAATATGGTATTATAACA
>CAZKJV010000157.1:0-3109 GCA_964553175.1 uncultured Muribaculaceae bacterium
AATAAAACTTGAAAAACTTTGTACGGTGGTTGAAAGTATTAATCATCACGCAAATTCTTTTATGGAAGGGTTTACAGTTTTAGATGATGCTAAAGCTTTCATTAAATCTGCTGTTATGAGTGCTTTGATTTGGGGATTAGAATGTTATGTTGCATATTTAATTCTTGCAAGTTTTGATTTATCTCTTCCATTCTCGGCATCACTATTTGTAATTAGTTTGATTTCTTTTTCCGGCATGTTGCCGTCAACATCAATTTTCTTTGGACCTTATCAAGCCGCATATCTTATTGCTCTTGGTATTTATGGCGTAAATAAATCAACGATTTTGGCAATTTCTTTGGTTCACCCTGTGTTATTAATTGCTATGTTGTTGGTAGTTGGGTTATATTATTTGTATAAATTTAATTTTTCATTGGATAAAATTAAAGAAGCTCAATCAGAATTTGAACAAAAGGAATCCGAAATATGTTAAAAAAAGCGTTCACTCTTGCAGAAGTTTTGTTAGTTATTTCAATAATAGGTATTGTTTCAGCACTTACAATCCCTGGGTTGGTAACATCTTCAAAGGACGAGCAAACGGTAGTTAAGTTAAAACAGGTTAAAAATGACCTTGATCTTGCACTGCAAAAAGCTATTTTAAAATATGGCGATCCAAGAGAGTGGTCATATACTGAGAACGGTACTAATAAAGCTAGTATGATTATGGAGTTTATTGATTCAGGTTCTTCTAATTATTTTCCTAATTCTACATATAATTCTAATGAGTCTTATTCAAAATATCAATCAAAAGATGAAACTTATTTTGCTATTTATTCAACAACATCGGCAATGAAAGTTATTGTTGGTGTTGGCGGATATGGTAATAGTGATTTAGGAAAGCATATTTTTGGGTTTGATGTTAATTTGAATCAAGGAACGGTTCGTCCATTTGGTTACAATTCCGATGTGGGATCAAGCAATGCTCTTTCTGTATCAAATAATATTAATGCTACAAATTGGGCTATAAGTGTTGGAAATTTAGATTATTTAAAATGCAAAAACTCTTTAAATTGGCAAAATAAAACTTCTTGTGATTAGTTTTTGACAATATCAAGAATTTGCTTTGTACAAACTTTTGAGTTTAAGTGTTCTGAAGTTATTTCATAGCATTTATTTACGGTATATTCGTATGCCTTTTCGTTTTGCAAATAATAATTTATTTTTTCAATTAAATCTTCAAAATTGATATAAAATGGTAAATTTCCTTTGAAAAGATTTATTTCTTCTCTAAAATCAGTAATCATAAGGGTTTTACAAGCCATTGTTTGAATTGTTCTGTAATTTAGAGAACTTATTCCTTGCGAATTCATATTAAATACGATTTTTGCCTTGTTTAGAGCTGTTGCCATATCCGTTTCGTTATCAATAAAACCTTTGTATGCTTGTTGTAGTAATGTTTTTTCGTCTGTGCGGTTTAGTGCGTCTTGATAATGTTTTTCAATTGCATACCAAGCAAAATTTAAGTTAGGAAAATTTTGCATTAATTCTATGAAAAAGTTTAATCTATAATCAGTGTCCAAACGTCCTGCAAACATTATGTCATATTCTTTTTTTATTTCTTGAGGGGCGTAAATCTCAGTATTTACGAAATGTGGCATATAATATAAATTTTTTATATCATATTTTTTTGATAAAACTTTATCCCAATAGAAGGTATAATTATCTTTTTCGCTTAAATAAGGTAAATATTTGCCCCAGTCGTTTTGAACTCCTGATGCGAAACTTTCTATTTCATCTGAAAAATAATTTATTGATGGGATATCTAAGTTGTTATCAACTTTTAATTTTAATCCTGAAAAATCATATCCGACAATGAAATCATAATTTTTATTTTTAATAAATTCTAAAAAATTTTCTTGTTTTAATTCGTCAAAAATTTCAACGGTACAATCGTTTTGCGTTAATCCGTCAAATAAGCTTGAAATAGTTAGTCTTCCGCCGATACTATGTGGTAATATTCCCAAAATATTCATACTAAAATAAAAACACAAAATTTCTTTATTGTCCAATTTGTTGTTTACAAAAAATCTTTAGGTAAGGTATAATAAAAGTATGAAAAATAAAACACAGGTTATTATAGTAGGTGGCGGAGTTGCAGGAATTTCTGCAAGCATGGTCTTGGCTCGTGCAGGAAAAGAGGTTGTTTTAATCGAACGAGGTAATTTCTGTGGAAGTAAAAATGTTTTTGGCGGTGCAATTTATACACAACCGACAAAAGAAATTTTCCCAAATTTTGAAGAAGCTCCGTTAGAACGTAATAACATTCGTCATAAATATATGCTTTTGACGGAAACTGATGACACAACAATTTCTCACTCTAAAAAAACTGAACAATCAAATAGTTATACGGTTATTAGAGGTAAATTCGACCGATGGATGTCAGAGCAAGCGAAGAAAGTTGGTGTTACAATTGTTACTGAAACTGTTGTAAAAGAATTGATAGTAAAAAAAGATACGGTTGTTGGGGTTAGAACAGAACTTGAAGACTATTTTGCAGATGTTGTTATTCTTGCAGACGGTGTAAATTCTCTTCTTGCGCGTCAAATCGGATTGAGAAATGATTTTTCAACTCAAGATGTAGCTTTAGGGGTAAAAGAAGTTATAAAAATAGGTTCCGATAAGATAAACGAACGATTTAATTTAGGTGATGATGAGGGTTGTGTAACTGAAATTATAGGCTATCCAATGTTATCAATGTTGGGTTTGGGCTATATGTATACAAATAAAGATTCGGTTACAATCGGTTTAGGAGTAACTCTTGATGAATTTGTTGAGCATAAAATAAAACCTTATGAACTTTTAGATAAATTAAAAGAGCACCCGTCAATAAAATCTTTGATAAAAGACGGTGAAACCGTTGAATATTCTGCTCACTTAATTCCAGAAGGCGGGTATAACAAAATACCAAAATTGTACGGCAACGGAGTTTTGGTTGTTGGTGATGCCGCAATGCTTGTGAATAATTTGCATTGGGAAGGTACAAATTTGGCAATGCTAAGTGGAAAATTTGCAGGTGAAACAGTTATTTCTGCAATTGATAAAAATGATTTTTCGCAAAATTGTTTAAAAC
>CAZKJV010000158.1:0-3101 GCA_964553175.1 uncultured Muribaculaceae bacterium
TTATAAAAGAATTAAAAATAGAGATGAGGACACTTATAACAAAATAAAGAAAAATATAAATGATTCCAAATTGTTATTTTTAACAAAGTTTTTTGAACCGATTATAGAATTTGAAAATAGACAAACTCGTTTTGTTGTTTATCTTTTTGAAAAACAAATATTAAATCTTTCTAAAATACCTTTTAGAAGCGTTTACTATAACTTTTTCTACAAATTAACCTTAATGAAATTGAGATTTATCAGACATTTTAGAAAAATCAGAGTGGGCTTTTGGGTAACAGAATCAAGCAAATGGGCCCAAACCCAATTTTTTGAAGAGCTTAAAAATAGTGCAGATTTTGACCCATTTATTTTGTTGTCCTATTTCAAGACTCCACAGGGCAATGAAACTCCAAAAGAATATTTTATAAAAACAAAAGAAACCTTTGCAAATTTAGATGCTAAAATTTATGATACATTTGATGCTGATAATTTTAAATTTGAAGATTTACAAAAATTTAAACCTGATATAATTTTTTACCAACAACCTTGGTTAATCGCACCGCAACAAGCTTTAAAAGAAAATTATAAGCATTCTTTACTATGCTATATCCCGTATTGCTTTTATTCAATGAAAAGTTACGTAAATTATTTATCAAAATATCACGGCGTTATGTGGAAGTATTTTGTTGAAAGCGATTATCACAAAAAAGAATATGAAAAAATTTTTAAAGCGATAAATTGTGAAACAGTTGGCTCTGTAAAATTAGACAACTACAAAACAATTGATGAAAATTCATTAAACAAATATTGGAAAACTTCTAACAAAAAAAGAATAATCTATGCACCGCATCACTCTTTTAATGATGGCATTCACGAAGTTGCAACATTTAAAGAAAATGGAAAATTTATTTTAGAACTGGCAAAAAAATATCCGGAAACAGAATGGATTTTTAGACCTCACCCGGCATTCATTGACAGACTAATAAAACATTCAATTATGTCTATGGAAGAAATAGAAGATTATTATAAAGAGTGGGAAACTATCGGTTCTATTTCTATCGGCGGAAACTATTTTGAAATTTTTAGCGGTTCTGATTGCTTGATTACAGATTGTATTTCCTTCTTATCAGAATACGCTCCGACAGCTAAACCAATTTTACACTTGAGAAAAGAAAACCAAAAAGAAATTTTTAACGATTTTGTTTCAAAACTTGATGAATCATATTATCAAATTTATAATAATGATAAGTTAGAACAAATATTCAAATCAGTTATAATTGATGGTAATGATGAACTGAAAGAACAAAGAACGAAAAACAAAGAACTTTTACACCTAGAGGAACTGGCAAGCAAAAACATTATAAATTATTTAAAAAGGGAATTGTGGATAAATGAGTGAATTTGACTATATAAAAAAATATAATGTTCAAGAAAATATAGATGAAATTGCAAAAAACTATAAAGAAAAAAAAATAGTTGCTTATGGTGCAGGTAAATTTTCAAAGTATTTGTTTGAAAATTATGACTTTTCAAAATTAAATATTATTGCTATTGCTGATAAAAAGTTTGAAGAAGACAAAACTCCGACTTTTTTCAACTTGAATTGCATAAAACCAAACGATTTAAAAACATTAGAATATGACGCAATTATCATACTAAATAAAGATTATGGCAAATTCTACAATATTATCAGAGATAATATATTAAAAAATTGCGATTGGAAAAAAATTGAGTTTATTCCCTTATTAAAAAAGACTTTGCCGTCAGAACTATGTAGTAAAATTTGCAAAAGACCTTTCCACATCGCAACAGTTTTTCAAGACGGGAAAGCGTATACTTGTTGCCCAGCTTACTTAAACTGGTACTCTATAGGGAATGTCTTTGAACGACCTTTTAATGAAATTTGGAATAGCGAAAAAGCAACAGATTTAAGAAATATGCTTATCAATGACGATTATTCTTTATGCGATTTAGATTCTTGCATTCAATTAGAATTAATCGACAAACAAGATTTAAAAAAAGAATTTTATAATCCGGACAATACAGTAAAAATGCCTGATCAAATTTATATGGGCTGGGATTATGACTGCAATGTTGCTTGTATAACTTGCCGTAACAAACTGGTTAAAAACGATAAAAAAACTCTAACAAAACTAAATGCACTGGAAAATTCCGTGCTAGAGGCTTGCAAAACCGCTAAGCTATTTTATACAAGTGGTAACGGCGACCCGTTTGGAAGCAAATACTCAAGAGATTTAATTAAAAAAGTTGTAAACATAAATCCTGAAATCAAATTTTTCATTCACACTAACGGTATTTTATGTACGGAAGAAATTTGCGAAGAACTCGGCATTAAAGAAAAAATCACAAATGTTATTTTTTCAATCCACGCTTCTTGCGAAGATACTTACAACAAAGTTGTAAGATTTGGAAATTATAACAAAGTAATGAAAAATTTAGAATGGATTTCAAAATTAAAAAAACAAGGACAAATTGACAAATTTATACTAGCTTTTGTTGTTCAAAAATTAAACTACAAAGATATGCCTGATTTTGTTAGATTAGCCGAAAAATTCGACGCTTTAGCCTCTTTCAGACATTATAGACAATGGGCAAACAATACTGAATACAAATATGAGGATATGGCGGTATTTGAACAAACTCACGAAGAATATAAAAATATTAAAGCCATATTGAAACAAGATATATTTAATAGTCCAAATTGTTCGCTTGATAACTTGTTAAAAGAGATAAAAGAAAGTTAAACCAATGGAATTTAAAGAATATTTAAAAGTTTATAATACGCAAGAAAAAATAGATAAATTAGCAAAAAAATATAAAAATAAGAGAATAGTTTTGTATGGTGCAGGTCAATTTTCTCAATGTATATTTGAAAATTATGATTTATCCAAATTAAATATTGTCGGAGTTGCAGACAAGATTTTTGAAGATGATAAAACTCACGAATTTTATAACCTAAATTGTCTTAAACCGACAGATTTAAGAACTATGGATTATGACGTGATATTAATTACCAATTTTGATACAAAACATTTTCTTAATATTTTAGACGAAGCAATTTTATATGGCTCTAAAAATGCCGGCGTAGAGGTTAGAGC
>CAZKJV010000159.1:0-3019 GCA_964553175.1 uncultured Muribaculaceae bacterium
ATTATAATACGTATTATAGAGATATAGAAATTAACCATTCAAACGAGTTTAAAATTTGGTTGAAAAGGATTTGTAAATTTTTGAATGTGTAGTTAAAGGCAAAATTTAATGGCAAAAGTTAAGTCAAAATATGTGTGTCAAGAATGTGGTTATGAAACAGCGGGTTATTTGGGGAAATGCCCTGAATGTGGTGCTTGGGGGTCTTTGGTTGAAGAATTAGAAACAAAACTTGTTGGTGCAAAAACGCCCGCATCAGAGTTTTTGAATACTGAAAAACCCGTTTTGATAAACGAAATTTCTTTAGATGAGAGTGTAAGAGTTAGCACAGATATATCAGAGTTTGACCGAGTTTTAGGTGGCGGTTTAGTTCAAGGTTCGTTGATTTTACTTGCAGGCGACCCAGGGATTGGAAAATCTACGTTAGTTTTACAAACAAGTGGAAAATTATGTGGTAAAAATAAAAAAGTTTTGTATGTTTCGGCAGAAGAATCTGCGGGACAAGTAAAATTAAGAGCTGAAAGATTAGGGGTTAATACAAATTCTTTATATATTTATTCTCAAACAAATTTAGAGCAAATAAGACTTCAAATTAAAGAATTAATGCCGGACATTTTGATAGTTGACAGTATTCAATCTATTTACACTGACAATATTGTATCTTCTGCAGGTAGTGTCGGTCAAGTAAGAGAATGTTGTAATTACTTGATGCAGATAGCAAAAAGTGAAAATATTACGGTTATTGTTGTCGGACATGTTACAAAAGACGGTAATATTGCAGGTCCAAAGATTTTAGAACACATGGTTGATGCTGTAATTCAGTTTGAGGGCGATAAGTATAAATCTTATCGAATTTTAAGAGCTGTTAAAAATCGTTTTGGTACAACATCAGAAGTCGGAATTTTTGACATGCATTCAAATGGATTAGTGGAAATTACAAACCCAAGCGAAATATTTTTGAAAGAAAATCATGTTGCAACTCCGGGGAGTGTAATTATCGTGACAAATGAGGGAACTCGTCCTTTGTTGCTTGAAATTCAAGCTCTTGTTGGGGTTACACCGTATCCAAGTCCTCGCAGAATTACAAATGGGGTTGATACTTCTCGTTTACTTCAAATTCTTGCTGTGTTAGAAAAAAGAGTTGGTTTAAATCTTTCAAAACAAGATGTTTACGTAAATGTTATCGGTGGAGTTGAAATATCTGAACCTGCTGCGGATTTAGGTATTGCCGTTGCTATTGCTACATGCTTGAATGATGTTACCGCAGATATGCAAACAGTTTTAATAGGTGAAATTGGGCTTTCTGGTGAAATAAGACCTGTTAATAATTTAGAAAAAAGAATTTATGAGGCTCAAAAATTAGGTTTCAAACGTGCAATTGTTCCAAAAGCAAATAATTTGAAAGAAAAATTTGATAATATTGAAATTATTGAGATTAGTAGAATTTTTGATGCAATTACATCAGCTATTGCAAAAAAATAATTTTATATTTTGTGTGCTTTGTTAATTTAGTGTAAGTTAGATAAAAAAACACCTATTCAATTTGAATAGGTGTTTTTCTTTTTCTGCATTATATTATTTTTTTGTTAATTAATTATGCTGCAATTTCTTCTGATTGTTCAGCTTGTTTTGTTTGTTGAGCTTCAGGCATTCTAACAATTTTATGTTTTTTGCCTTTACCTTTTTTAGATTTAGTTTTTGTAGTTTTTGCAACTTCTTCAGTTGAAGTTGTGTTGTTTGATTTAGAAGATTTTGAAGAGTTTGGACCGTGGTATGGACCTTGATATGACCCTGCAGCGTTTGCTTTTTCTTTTGCATCAGCAACAGGTTGAGCTAATCCTCTTTCTTCACGAGCTTTGTCGATTTCTTCAGGATTTTTAACTTTAATAACTACTTTACCTTCAGTTTCTTTTTCAACAGCTGCTTTCATATCAACAGGGTAATCATCGTAGTTTCCACCGATTTTACCTTTGATGATTTCTTCTGTAACTGCATCAGCGTTAACTTGAATGTTGTCTGGCATGTTAGGATATTGTTTCATCCATTCGTCATAAGACATGTTACCACGAGAACCATTACATTCTTGGCATTCGCCCATGTAGTTGTTTGTTGCGTTAGGACCACCTTTTGATTTTGGGTGGATATGTTCTGCTGTTACAACTGCTTTTTGGATTAATCTACGAGCAAATTTAGTGTCGCTTCCGCCGTAAGCATAGTTTGTAAGCATTTTTTGAATTGTTTTTTGTGAATCAGGTAATTGAACTGCTACGTCTAAAATTTTGTGCATAGCTTTGTGATCAAGATTTTTCTTTTGTTCTAATTCTACTAAATCAGTTAAGAAATCAACTCTGTTGAAAACGCCTGCTCTTTTTTCTCTTCTTGAGTCAGCACCAACACCGAAAGTTGTTTTTAGTGCTCTTTCACAAGCATTTTGTACAGCGTTATCTTTGCCTAAAAGTTCTTGAGATTTAACGCTTGTTCTTTTTAATACATCAATTTGTTCGTTTCTTAAGATTTCACCTGCATCAGCACCTTTTCTTGTGATTGCAGTTGTTAATGAAGCATCAGGCATGTCTACCAATTGTTTTTGAATGTGGTGAACGATTGCTTTTTCTTCTGCTCTGAAATAATCCATATGATCTTCAAGAATTTGGTTTAATTTAGCACCGCTTGCGTTTCCTGCTAATTCAGAGAATTCATCAATTTGTTTGTTATTCATCATTGGACGACCACAACATGTGCAAGGCATATCTTCCAATTCTTTAACTCTGAAGTTTCCAGTTGAGCATGGGAAACCTGTGAATGCGATGTTTAAATTTTGTCCGCCTAAGAAATAATTTCTTGCAATTTGAGACGCTTTAGATGAACTTTGTGCGTCAAACGGATTTGTTACATTTTTCAAATTTTCTTGTGATTGTGATTTCTTTTCTGTTTGCAAAGCCATTGTCGAAGTTGGCATTGCAGCATAAATTCTTTGTACTTGCATTTTTTGAGACCCTATTTTCTTTCCTAAATATATCTG
>CAZKJV010000160.1:0-2953 GCA_964553175.1 uncultured Muribaculaceae bacterium
GGTTAGAGCTTTTATAAAACTAACATTTAAAGATATATTTTTGACAAAAAATAAAATAAAATAAAATAAAAATACCACGAGAAGTGTTTTATTTCACCAATTTCATTATCTCGTTAGTAATATCAATTCCACCGAAGAGGACATTACTTTTTGCAAGCACCAAGTCATAATTTTTAGATTTTGCGAAAGTCGTAATCGTTCTACTGACACTCTCGTCAATCTCACCTAGTTTTTTGTTATATTCTTTTGTATTCATCTCTCTTTTTCGTGCTAATTCCGCATCGTATTTTTTTATCAATTTCTGCTTATTCTCTGGGGTTGATTGTTTTTCAATATCTTTTTTTACGGTTTGCAACCATTTTTCCAATTCCGTAGCCTTTTTATACTGCTCATCTTTCAAAACTTTTACTTGGCTTGAACTCGACACAACCTTTTGCAAATCCACAACTGCAATTTTATCAACGTCAGCATTTGCCGTATTAACGCTCATTACAGACATCACAAACAAGCCGACAACAATTTTTTTTAAACCAAATTTCATAAATTTCTCCTTTTATTATGTTTTGTTTAATCATAATAAAAGTTTATTTCGCAAATCTATTAGCCAACTTTCTACATTTAAAAATTATTTACCAACTATTTGATTAATATATTCAGCGTGTTTTGGCAACAAATCTTTCAATGCGTAATTTTCTTCAATTGTTTTTCTTGCATTTTCGCCAAGTTTTTTCATATATTCTCTATTTTCAAGAGCAAACTCAATTTTTTCAGCCTGTTTTTGAACATCCCAAAAATCAAACAGCAATCCGTTTTTATCGTTTTCAACAAATTCCATTACAGGCTCTGTTGCAGAGGCAACAATCGGACAAGCACAAGCCATAGAGTCCAACAACGACCACGAACATACAAACGGATATGTTAAATAAACATGAGCAGATGAAATCTGCAACAAATTCACATATTCATTCAACGGCAAACTTCCTACAAAATGGACTCTTTCCATATCTAAATCTAATTTTTCAAGCATCATTTTTTTATAAGTCGTGCCGATTAACTTTGCACCATAACAAACTCTATCTTCGCCCGCAATACAAACATGCAAATTAGGTCGTTTCTTCAACAAAATTTCAACAGCGTGCATAAATTGAGGAAATCCTCTATATGCTTCCATTCCACGAGTTGCGTAAGTTACAACTTCATCATTTCTTGTCAAAGCTAAGTCTTTATCTTTTATATAAAATTTCGCATTCTCATCTGGTTTACAAAAATCCGTATCAACTCCATCATGCAAAACTTTTATTTTATGTTGAAATTCTTTTGGAAACTGTTTTGCTTGAAATTTCGTCGGTGAAAGCCCTGCATCACAACTATACAAATCAATCAAAAGATGAGAATTTTTTGTTCTCAATTTTGCTAAATTATCAATATTTGGATTTTTTCCGTCAAACCCAATATCTCCACCAACTGCATTATAAAACCACTCAAAATAACATAAAACAGGGACATCAGGAAAAATATCTTTCATAAACAAAGTTTGTCCCCAAGAATGCCCATAAATTATATCGGGCTTAAAACCACTCTTTTTTAATTTTATAACCTCTTCTGCCACCGCTTGACCGTGAATTATCGCCTCTTCATAAAAACGCAAATACGAATGACAATCACGAGGGATTTCTCGTTTTAATTTATAACAAATTTTTCTGATATTTGGAAAATTTACAGTAGTATTATTCGTAATGAAAACGACATTATTATTTGGATTGTTCGCAAAATACGGTGCAATATGCCTGAACTGTGCAGGAAAATTTCTATGTAAAAATAAAATATTCATAATTTATAACCTAAATTTATTTTATCAGCAATATAAAATCTTTACAATTTTAATTTATAGACATTTTATAAATTTTATACTATTATTTAGAAATAGGAGTTTTATACATAATTTCCGAATTATCGAAAAACCTAAAAAAGACAATTACGGTAAACGAAAAGGATTAAAGATGAAGAAGTACAAATTATTAACTCGTGCAGATTTAGACGGTATTATGTCTGCAACCTTGTTGAAAAAATTTGAAATGATTGATGACATTCAATTCTGTCACCCAAAAGATATTCAAGACGGCAAAATTGAAGTTACTGATGACAACATCATTACAAATTTACCTTACAACGAAAATGCTCACTTTGTTTTCGACCACCACTATTCAGAAGACATGAGAGCTTACAATAGACGTTCTAACCACATTATTAATCCTGTGGCTAAATCAGCTACAAGAGTTATTTATGAATACTTTGGCGGTGCTGATAAATTCCCTAAAGAATGGGAAGAAATGCTTGAATGTGTTGATAGAGCAGATTCAGGAAACGTTACGGAAGAAGAAATCAAAAACCCTAAAGGTTGGTTATTACTAAACTATCTTTTAGACCCAAGAACAGGTTTGGGAAGATATGATTCAAAATTCCGTCTATCAAATTTTGAATTTATGAAATATGTTATTGATATTATTCAATCAACTTCAGATATTGAAGAAATTCTTGATGCTCCGGATATCAAAATCAGAGCAGATTTCTACCGCTTGGAACAAGAAAAATTCATCGAACAACTTAAACGTTGCTCAACAGTTTATGACAAAGTTGTACTTGTAAACTACAAAGATGAAGAAAAAATCCACGTTGGAAACAGATTTATGATTTACACATTGTTCCCTGAATGCAATGTTTCAATCCACAAAATCATGGGTTACGACGGAACAAAAACTGTTTATGCGGTTGGTAAATCAATTATTAACAGAACATCTCAATTAAATGTTGCTGAATTAATGGCTGAACACGGCGGTGGCGGACATAGAAACGCTGGTACTTGCCAAGTTCCTCACGACGTAGCAGAAGATGTTCTTGACGATATTATTGAAAAAGTTAACACTTATATTCATTAATATTTGAATAATTTAAT
>CAZKJV010000161.1:0-2925 GCA_964553175.1 uncultured Muribaculaceae bacterium
TGCAACTCAGGGACAGAATTAATAAGTTAAGAACTGGAGAATTAAAATGACAAAGAAAAGACAATCAAATTCGGTTGTTAATATGATGGAAGAAGAAAATTTGGACATTTTAGACTTAGGTAGTGAAAAAGATGATGCTGATGATGTAGCAGACGATTCTTTCATGAACGTTGAAATTAGTACAGACAACATTGAAGACATTGTATCTGCCGGAAAAATTGATGGTGCTTCAAGCTACAATGACGTTTATCTAATGGATTCCGAAGAAGAAAAAGATGATTCAATGGAATTACCTAAGGGTATAGCAATTGACGACCCTGTACGCTTGTATTTGCGTGAAATAGGTCGTATCAAATTGTTATCAGCAAATGAAGAAGTAGAACTTGCAAGAGCTATCATTAAAGGTGGTACTCCAGGGGCTATTGCTAAAAGAAAATTAGTACAAGCAAACTTACGTTTAGTTGTAAGTATCGCTAAAAAATATGTTGGACGTGGAATGTTATTCCTTGATCTAATCCAAGAAGGTAACTTAGGTTTAATCAGAGCTGCTGAAAAATTTGACCACGAAAGAGGTTTTAAATTCTCAACTTATGCAACTTGGTGGATTAGACAAGCAATAACACGTGCTATCGCAGACCAAGCAAGAACAATCCGTATTCCTGTTCACATGGTTGAAACTATCAACAAACTTAAAAAAGTTACTAGAAGATTAGCTCAAGAATATTCTAGAAAACCAACCGAAGAAGAATTAGCAATGGAAATGAATGTTTCTATTTCAAAATTAAGAGAAATCATTAAAATTGCTCAAGAGCCTTTATCATTAGAAACTCCAATTGGTAAAGAAGAAGATTCAAGATTAGGTGATTTTATTGAAGATAAAGAAGCTGATGCTCCTATCAAAACAGTAGCTTCAGACCTGTTACGTGAAGACTTGGCAGAAGTTTTATGCACATTATCTCCACGTGAAAGAGATGTTTTAAGGCTTCGTTTCGGTATGGACGACGGACGTCAAAGAACTTTAGAAGAAGTTGGACAATTATTCGGCGTAACAAGAGAAAGAATTCGTCAAATTGAAGCAAAAGCTTTAAGAAAATTAAGACACCCAAATAGAAGTAAACGTTTAAGAGAATACGTTGAAACATAGAAATTTTAAAGGCATAAACTTTCAGTTTATGCCTTTTTAGTATATAATATAATCGATGAACAAGCTAAATAAACAAAAAAATCAAATACTAATTTTGGCAATTTTGCTCTTAATTATGGGGATTGCAAACTATTTTAATTACTACGCTCCACCTAAACCTCTTGAAAAAATTCTAAGTTTTTCTGAAATGAGCGAAGATGAACAACAAGAACTAATAAACGAAGCAAAACATCAAGATACGTCATTAAAAAATAAAACAACCATAAATAAAAAAGAAGCTCTTGAAAGTTTTTCAAAAGATGATGATAATTACTTAAATTACGCCATCGATTCAAACGGCTCACTCGTAAATTGGAAAAAAGATAGAATAATTGTTTATGTTGCCCCATCTGAATACAACTACACAATTTATCAAGTTTTGAGCTACTATAACTCAACTTTTGAAGGATATTTAAGATTTTTTGTAACGAAAAAACCTGAAGTTGCAGATATAAAAATCGAAGTAGTTGATTCCTTTGATAGCAATCACAGTAATGAAAGTTTGTACATGGCAGGCTTAACAAATAACACAATGGCTGGAGTTAACAAAGGATTATCATCTTCACACGTGCAACTATTATCAACTCACCCAGGTACACAAAAAAAACTTACCAAGAAAGATCTTTTTAAAGTTACCTTGCATGAAATCGGTCATGCTATTGGTATAATCGGTCATAGTCCGTCAAAAAATGACATCATGTACGCAACTGCAACAACAGATAGATTTTCTACACGTGATGTTAACACAATAAAAATGATGTACTCCGGAGATGAAAAACTTATTAAGGATATTACAAAAGATTTTTCTGCTACACGATTGTCAGAAGCTGAAAAATATACAAGAATGTCTTCCAAAAAAGCCATTTCATGGATAAATTTAGCAAAAGTTTATTATGACCAAGGTAAAAAAGTAGAAGCTTTAGAGGCTTACAAAAAAGCCATAGAATTAGAACCTACAAATCCAATGGTATACCAATCGATGGCAGAATGTTACTACCTTTCAGAAAAATATGAAACAGCAATAACACGATACCAAAATGCACTAGATTATGCAAAGACTCAATCAGAAAAAGTAGCTAGTTTAACAATGCTAGGCATGTGCAACGTAAAATTAAATAAACCAACAATTGCATATAATTATTTTTACCACGCTCTTGATTTAGATGCGACAAATAAATCCGTTTTAAAAAATTATTTGGTTATGTGCGTTGAATTAGATAAAAAAACAGAGGCTTTAAAAGCTATAAATAAATACCAAAAATTAACAAATATTGAAAAAATTGAAGATGATTTTATTAACGATACTCTTAAATGGGCATCAAAATAAAAGTTTTATGATGAAAAAATAAAAAAAGGGGCGGAACACAAAGTATTCCGCTCCTTTTTAATCTCATTATTCTATCAAAGAATTACATAAACGCATTTAAAAAATTTGTTATAATTACTTGAAGAACATCAAGCACAATGATTGCGATGATAGGTGAAAAATCCAACCCGCTGAAAGGAGGAATAATTCTTTTAAAGATATCAAGATAGCAATCAGTAGACAATCTAAGGGCTTTCATTGGTTGAGCTTCCCAATCAATTGTCGGAATCCACGTCATAAAAATTCTGATAAGAATAAGAATTCCGTAGAAATAAAATAAATTATTAACAAATTTTACTAGCATTTTTAATCCTTTTTATTACATTTGAGAGTTTTTACGAGTATTTGCACAGTCGCAGTGTTCTCTTTTTTCAGG
>CAZKJV010000162.1:0-2861 GCA_964553175.1 uncultured Muribaculaceae bacterium
GGCAGATAAGGAAAAAGCACTTGCAGAATTAAATGCCTTTAAGCTTGAAAAACAAGCAATACAAATAGCAAGTGAAAAAGGATTGGATATATCTTTATTAAATTTCTTTAATTTTGAAACAGTAAAAGCGGAAGAACTTAATACAAAAATAGAAGAAGTTTCAAGCACTTTTAACAAAGCTGTTGAAAAAGCAGTAAATGAAAGATTAAAAGAAGATACTCCAACGCAGAAAAATGGTATAGAGGGTAGCCAGCCCAAAGATATACCAATGATTTTTTAAAGGAGGAATGAACAATGGCAGATACAAGAATAGATGCATTAAGCATTGAGTTACAATCAAGTTCAAGTAAGGACAAATTAAAAGAGGAATATGGAAAAGTTATCGCAAATATCAATGCAACTACTTTAAGTGCAAGATTAAAAAATACAGATTTATCAGGAGACCCAACAAGTGGTTCTGTAGAAGCTAAAAGATTTGTAAATGCAAAATCTCAAGCTTATGGAACAGCAAGGGCAGCAGGAAAAGGAAACTTAATCAAAGCAAAACCAGTTATAGTTCCAATTGATGACGACACTGAATATATGGAAGAAGTAGAGGGCAAAGACCTTAAGTTATATGGCGTTAATGGTTTAATTGAAAGAAGAACTTCAAATCATCAAGAATCAATGAAAGTTGAACTTGAAGAAAAATTCTTTAGCGTAGCTAAAGAGGCAGGAACAAAATTTACACCAACTGCAACAGCTATTGAAGATGAAGTTGAAGAAGCTGTACAAACAGTTGAAACAACAAAAAATGATTTTGTAAGAGGTGTGCCAAGAACAATGATAGAAGTTATAATGACACCATCTTACTATGGAAAACTAAGAAACAAAATAGCAACTTTACCTAATGCAAACGCAAATGTTGCATCATATGAAAGCGGTATATTCAACAATGTAAGAGTAAATTCAAGTGTATTCTTACCAGCTGGAGTTGATTATATAGTAATGGTTAAAGGTGCAGTAGCACAACCAACATTACCATCTATATATGCACCAAAAGCTATTGAATTATCTGAAGCAACAGCATTTGGTTTGTTCTTGCATAAAGGTACAAAAGCTGTTATGGAAGATTTAATAATTTATAAGGAGTCAGTGTAAGGGAAACCTTACACTAATTTTTAAGGAGGATTTAGAATGAAGTTTAAAAATATAAAAACTGGTTCTATACTTGAACCTAATTCGAAATTTGTTGAAGAACAAATGCAAAAATCAGATTTATATGTAAAAGTAAAAGAAAAATCTGATAAAGGTGAATAATTAAGGGGGCAATAGAATGGAAAAACAATTACAAAAAATAATAAACGATTTAGGAGCAAATTATAATGAAGATAAAGAGGTCTTAAGCGATATATTAGAGGAAGTAAGTTCTATTGCCTCTGATATTTCTAATAGAAAAACAGATGACGAAAAGTTGTATCCGTATATCAAAAAGGCTACTAAAGCAATTTACTTGTCTAGAGGTGCCGAGGGAATGATAAGTCGTAATGCAGGCTCAATATCAACTTCATTTGAAGATATAATGGAAAAATTGAGAAATGACATTATTAAATCTGGTTTAAGGAGGCTTAAATAATGTTATTAAAAGATTTAACTAAAGTATACATAAGTAGAGCAGAAGAAATAAATGACCACGGAGAATATACAAAAGAGTGGAAGTTTGTTTCTATAGCATACTTGAATTTACAACAAGATTTGAATGAGCTTGATAGAAAAGCCAGTGGCGAAGTAGATTATGAAATAATAAAAGCAAGAACTGAAAAGAGTTATGCTATCGAAAAAGGAGATGGTATATCTCTTACTAATATTAGCAAGCAAGGAAAAATAATACCTGAATATAGAGTTACCGAAATAAATAAAATAGGTAGCACTTGTTTGTATAGAATGGAGCTGTATAATGGTGATTAATATAAAAGTAAAAGGTGCAAACAAGCTTGAAAAGAAAATGAATCATATTGTTAGAGATTTACCTAAAACAGTTGTGGACGGTGTGGAAAAAATATTGAAAAGTACTTGTGAATATGCAATTCGTTTAAGGCGAGGAAATAAAAGCGATGGAATACTTTTTGAAATGGTAGATACCGATAAAGGAAAAGTAAAAGGTCGTATTTATACAGACCAGCAAAATTTTCCCTATAGTTGGTTTGAGCACTTTGGAACAGGTCAATATGCAGAGCAACCTCATATAGGTACATCAAAACATTTTATTAAAAGTGGTTACGAAGAATGGTTTATACCAGTTAGTAAAGTAAGTAGAGATTTACCGTATAAAATCATAACAATTCAAGGTATTCAGTTTTATATTGCTCACGGAGTACAACCTAATCCGTTTTTGCAAAAAGCAGAATTTGAGCTAAGAGATTCTAATATAGATATAGTTCAGCAAAATATTCGTAAAATGCTTCAGGAGGTGTGCAAATGAATGAATTAACATTAAAAGAATTTTCAGATTTATTATATGATAAATTAGTGGAAATTAAAGAAGAAGTTTTATTGCAAAACCCTAACACAAAAAGTAAGTTCCCGTGCAGAACAATTGGAACACCACTAGAAAGAGTTCTAAAAACTCAAAATGCATTCCCTATATTAAAACATTTTAATGTAAATATAAAATGCTGGTGTTCTAAGCAAAGAGAATGTATGGAAATGGCAAGTGAAACAGATATAAAAATGCGAGATTATAACCTAGTTAGAACAAATACAAGTGATATTGTATTTGACGATATAACCAAAAAATATTGGATACAATTAACATATGAAGTTCGTTACAATGCATTAACGAACTCATTTCAATTTATTAATTAAAGGAGGAATTTAAAATG
>CAZKJV010000163.1:0-2755 GCA_964553175.1 uncultured Muribaculaceae bacterium
AAAAATAATATTGATATAACAACACTTCCGCCAGCAACAGGGCAAGTGAGAGATATTCAATTGGCAAATCTTGCATTGTTGAAAGAGTTGGATTATGTTTGTAAACAAAATAGTTTAACATATTGGCTTGACGGGGGTACCCTTTTAGGGGCTGTAAGACATAAAGGTTTTATTCCTTGGGACGATGATATTGATACAGCTATGTTTAGGGCTGATTATGAAAAAATAATTGATGCTTTTCAAAAATCATCTCGAAACCCTGATATCTTCGCCGGATTGATACAAGATCAAAATAACAACTGTATTATTAAAGTTCAGCATAAAAAATGTCCGCATCTTTTTGTTGATATTTTTCCTTGGGATAATTACGGCGAGTGTTTGACTGTTGATGAACAATTAAATGAAACAAAAAAAATAAAAGAGATAAGAAACGGATTTAAACATCTTAAAATTAATAAAGACGAATTGATAAAACAGTTGAAGCAAACCATGAACGATAAAATTCTTTCTGGTAAAAATGTAGAGAATTGTGATTATGTTTGGGGAATAGATTTTGGACATCAATGGAAGAATTGGTTTACAAAATATGATGTAGTGCATCCATTGAAGACAATAATATTTGAGGGATTAGAGTTTCCTTGCTTGAATAAGCCAGAGGATTTTCTAACTCGTTTATATGGAGATTATATGGCTTATCCTAAAAAAATCACAATGGGACATGCTATGTTATTAAATCTTTCAGAAGAAGAAAAAGTGATAATTGATGAATTAAAACAAACGGTGATGTGATGAAAAATATTGGTATAGTATTAGCTTCAGGTACGGGAAACAGATATCAAAGTGATATCCCTAAACAGTTTGTAAAAATCGCTGGTAAGACTGTTTTTGAACATACGATTGATATATTTGAAAAATCAAAATACGTAGATGAAATAGTTGTTGTTATTACTCCGGAGTATAGACATTTTGCAGAAGAATTAATTATTAAAAATAGTTATAAAAAGATAACAAAACTTTTGAACGGTGGTGCAACAAGAAAAGAAAGTTCTTCTATCGGAATCAATTCTATTGAAGATGAAGACTCAAATGTAATTATCCACGATTGTGCAAGACCGTTTTTGACACAACGTATAATTGAAGATTGTGTAAAAGCTTTGGAAACCTACAATGCGGTAGATGTCGCTATACCTTCTGCAGATACGATTATCAAGGTAAAAGATAATAATATTATAGAAAGTATTCCTGAAAGAAAATATTTGAAACGTGGACAAACTCCTCAATGTTTTAAATTATCAACTATAAAGAAAGCTCATGAATTATCAAAAGATGATAATAATTTTACTGACGATTGTGGGTTAATTTTAAAATATAACCTTGGCGAGGTTTATGTCGTAGATGGAGATGGTGAAAATATTAAAATAACTTATCCAGAAGATATTTTTATGGCGGATAGATTGTTTCAGATTAGAAGTATGTCAGCACCGGAAGTTGTTGATTTAAACGAAATGAAAGATAAAGTTGTTGCGATATTTGGTGGAACAAGCGGAATCGGTCAATGTATTTCTGATTTGGCTGAGCAATATGGGGCAAAGGTTTATAACGCATCAACACGAACCGGTTGTGATATCACTTCGTATGATGATGTTTGTAAATTCTTGGATAAAATCTATAATGAAAATGGTAAAATTGATTATGTTATAAATTCTGCCGGAATTTTGAGAATGGGCAAACTTCTTGATAGAGATATTAATGAAGTGTATAAGGATATTGAGGTTAACTATATAGGCTCAATAAATGTAGTAAAGGCTAGTATAAAATATTTGCAACAAACAAGAGGCGGAATATTGTTATTTACTTCAAGTTCTTATACACGAGGTAGAGCGTTGTATTCAACATATTCGTCAACAAAAGCAGGTATCGTAAACTTGTCGCAAGCACTTGCAGAAGAGCTTATGCATGATAAGATAAGAATAAATGTAATAAATCCAGAGCGAACAGCAACGCCGATGCGATTTAAGGCATTTGGTAAAGAAAGTGAAGAAAGCTTGTTAGCTCCTGAAAAGGTAGCAGAGGCAAGTATAAAAACTTTGTTGTCTGATTTAACGGGACAAGTGATTGACGTTAGAAAAAAGAATTAGAATTAGGTTTGAAAAAGAAAAAGGAAAAGAAATGCCAAAAGTAAGTGTAATAATACCTGTATATAATGTAGAAGAATATTTATCACAATGCTTGGATAGTGTTGTTAATCAAACTTTGACTGATATAGAGATAATTTGTATTGATGATGGATCTAGTGATAAATCTTTTGAAATTTTGCAACAATATGCTGATAAAGACAATCGAATAAAAATTTTTAAGCAAGAGAACCAAGGTGCAGCTGTTGCAAGGAATAATGGGCTTGATAAAGCAACTGGTGATTATTTATATTTTATGGATAGTGATGATTATATAAAATTAGATTGTTTAGAAAAACTGTATAATAAAATAATTCTGGAAAATTCTGATATTTGTGCATGTCAAAATGCTGATATGTTTGAAGATACACAAAAATTCAAACCTCGCAGTTGTGGTTGCAATATGAAATTGGTATCAAAAAAAAGTAAATTTAATGTTTTTGAAATACCGAATTATATTTTTCAATTTTGTAGCATTCCAGCATTTACAAAATTATATAAATCTGATTTTATAAAAAATAATAATATTAGATTTCAAGAAATAAAAACTTGTAATGATGTATTTTTTAACGGTTATTCTT
>CAZKJV010000164.1:0-2725 GCA_964553175.1 uncultured Muribaculaceae bacterium
ACGATTTAGATAGAAATGTTACGACATGTTACGAGATAGATGGACAAACTCATCTATCAACAGCTTACACTTGGGATAACGACAAAAAATGGGCTTTAAAGCCTTTATTTGACGATGCTGTGGCTAAAAATATTCTAAAAAACGAGGATAGAAACTATTTTCAGCTATTCTCAATACCCGCAATGTCTGATGCTGTTGCTTTTAACTGTCCTAGAATTCATTTTAACGAGGAAATTGACCCTTTAAATATGGTTGATTCCTCAAAAGCCTTACAAATAGGTAGACAAAGTATAATACGTCTTTCAAATTTCTGCAAAATTTATTTTCCGGGCTTTGAAAATGCTTATATTTCAAACATAGCGGATATGTTAGGGGTTCGAGAAAGTCGACGAATAAAGGGTAAATATGTTTATACAATTGACGATTTAAAAGGTGGTAAAACTTTTAAAAATCCTGTTGTTGTTTCAAATTATCCTGTTGATGTTCACTCTTCAAAAAAGGATAATTCTGTTTTAGAACAAACTATGCAGGATTATCAACTTCCGGTTGAAAGTCTTATGTCTAATGATGTTGACAATCTTTTTGTCGTTGGTCGTTGTTTGTCTGCTGATTTTTATGCACAAGCTGCACTGAGAATTATTCCATCTTGTTTTTCAATGGGTGTAGGTCTTGCAAAATATATGTTAAAAAACCTTTAAATATTTGATATACGCTAAATTTAGAGTATAATTTTTAACATGGGGATACGTTTAAAAACTTTATTAATAATATTTATATTACTTGGCGTTCATGCCTTTTATTACTTTGCTTTGCCAAGAATTATTGACCTTGAAAAATTAAACCCTATAATCACAAAAATTGTTAAAAAAGAGTCTGGTTATAATGTTAAGTTTGAGAATTTAAAATTTAAAACCGCTTTATCTCCTGCAATTTGGTTAAAAGCTGATAAAATTTCGGTTTTAAATGACGATAATTCTGAAGCTTTTTATGTTGAAAAACCATTGTTAAAAGTTTCTTTAGTTCCTTTAATTGTTGGGAAAATTAATCTTAAATATTTTAGCAGTGATATGATTTTTGCGGATATTTATGCTGATAAATCTCTAAAAATCAGGCTTGGACAATATGTTTTAGAACCCCAAGAAAATCTACATTTAAGTATCAATGGTGCTAGCGTCTTTATTGACAAATATTTGATAAATTTTACAAATACTGATGTAAATTCAAAAGCAGTTCTAAATGGTAACTATTTTAATATTGACAAATATATTGAAAATAAAGTTTTAAAAACATCATTAGATGCGACAATATTATCAAAAACATTAAAATCTAGAGTATCTTTGAATTTGGATACAAAATTACCTTTTAATAAGCATTTAGATAAGTATCCACCTGAAATAGCTATGACTGTTACAAATTTGCAACTTTCAGAATTTTCTGGGTTAATTAAAGCATTCTCAAATGGCGATATTTCTGATATTTCAGGTTTGATAAACTTGGATATACACTCAGATAAAAAGATTTTAGAGCAAAAACAATATGTTTCAAATATTGTAGCTGAGAATTTAAAATGTACTTCAAAATATCTTGAAAAACCTTATTCATATTCTGGTAAAATGCAGTTAAACTCTCATCTTTTATTAGAAAAAAATGTTTTAACTATTCCAAGTATAGCCTTTAAAACTTCAAAATTTTCTGCGAAATTATCAGGTTCTATAGATAAAATTACATCAAAAAATCCCGTACCTGATTTTGATCTGAAGATATTAAACGCTCAAGCAAAGGATATTTTAGATATAATTCCGTATTGTCCTGCATTGGATAAGCTTGCAAGAATAAATATTTCAGTGGCAAAAGATGCTAATTTTAATGCTGATGTAAATGTAAATTTAAAAATTAAAGATAAATTTATAGAACCAATGTTATTTGGTAAAATTATTGTTGATAATGCGTATGTCTTTGAGCCTATTAAAAATGCTCCAAGAGGCGGTTATATTGGCATTGAGTATAAAGGTGATTATCTTGAATTAGATGTTAATGTGCCGACTGAACCAACTCAAGAGGTTAATGTAAAAGGTACGATAAAGGCTTATGGTGATTTACGTTGTGATTTGCATATTACAAGTACGCCATTAATTAATTTAACCTTAGCAAAAAAAGTTTTAGTTCCTGTACATAGAACCTTTGATTTTTTAATTGGACCTGTGCCGATAATGGAATTTGCAGGTTATGGAAGTATTGATTTAGTTGTAAAAGGTACAAGAAATGAGCCACACACATTCGGTTGGTTTAAAGCTCAAAATGCAACTGTATATTTTGATGATGTTAAAAACTTTGTTTTAAAAGATGCAAATGCGTTATTAACATTTGATGATTTTGATACAAAATTCACCTTGATAAAAGGGACAGTCAACGGAAAACCTTTGTCGCTTGAGGGTGTTTGCAATTTAGATGGTGTTTTTGATTTTAAAGCAAAAACTTCAAATCAGGACTTAAATAGTTTATTAGTAATTTTAAAAACTTCACCAATGCTTGAACTTATTAGCAAATCAATCAAAATTATTGATTCTGCGTCGGGATTAGTGGATTTATCACTTCAATTAAAAGGTCATTTGAAGGATATTTCTGAATTAGAAATTGGTAAAAATGTCCACACTCAAGGCGAATTAAAGTTATTATCTAATTCTATTAAATTATCTGATATTGATTTATTATTGCAAAATATCAC
>CAZKJV010000165.1:0-2705 GCA_964553175.1 uncultured Muribaculaceae bacterium
CATTTATTTTCCTCTTATCCTTTATACTTTTATTGCCCCTGTATCTGACTTCTATTATGTAATGGGCTGTTTCACTGAGAATTTTACAAATAAAATCGTATATTTCTTACGAAAAATATCATCTTGGATATGAAAAATGTTGAATAAAAATTTATCAAAAATGTCATAGCTATAATGAGATTTGCATTTTAATACTGCTTTAAACCTTGAATAATCTATGTATTTTTTCACATACTCCATATCCGCATGTTCATTTGTCTTTATCACCATATTACGCATATGTTGGTAAAATTCTTCTTTAATTCTTTTATTCTTTCTTGTAAAAATCCTGTACCAATGAAACCAACTCAAAATATTCCTAGCCGAATAAATACTGAAATAGCGTTTATCTGCATAGTTTTTCAAAATTTCATCAAATGTCTTTTCTCGTGAATATATGTAATCGGTATAATATTTTGCATTGTTTGTAATCGAGCTTTTATTATTTACTCGATAATTATATAAAGGCAGATTTAATATAGAAATATTCTTGGCATACATTAATAATGCATTGCTAAAAAGAGTGTCCTCAAAGCATTTACCGCTTATCATTTTAAGAGAATATTTTTCTAAAAAGCTCCTTTTGTATATTTTGTACCAAACCTCCGCCGATAAAATATATGGAAAATTAATATCCTCCAAGTGAACACGACCGCTATCATCTGCATATTTTTCATATAACATTAACTTGTTTTTATTCAAGCGTAGCCTATCAGTTTTTTCATCATAAAAATTATATGTAAAGAAACAAACATCACTTTGGTTTGTATTAATACGGTCATAGACTTTCTCACAGGCATCAAGCTCTAGCCAATCGTCAGAATCAACGAACATAATATATTCACCCGTTGCCTGTTCCATTGCAATATTTCTGGCTTGACCCGATCCTACATTTTCTTTTAAATCAATTAATTTTATTCGGCTATCTTTATCAGCGTATTCTTTCAAAATAGATAAAGAATCATCGGGAGAACAATCGTTCACGCAGATTATCTCTATATCCAACAAGATCTGATTAACAACGCTATCTAAACATTTTCGTAAATATTTTTCTACATTATATACAGGTATTATTATACTAACCTTTGGCATGTTGTTTGTTTTTCCTTATTTACTTTTCGTATTCCTTCAAATATTCCTTCGTCTGTGTTGACGAAACACCAGGTGTTCTCGGCAGATACACCACCTCGCACAGGTCAGACAGAAAATCAAACTTTCCTTCCCAATCGTCACCCATCACGAAAATATCAGCCTGATATTTCTTTATGTCATCTCGTTTTTGTTCCCAATTATTCTCGGATATTACCAAATCAACGTACCTGCAAGCCTCAAGAATAGACTTTCTTTGCTCATAAGTATAATATGATTTTTTATGTTTTATTTGGTTAAATTCATCACTGGATAATGCTACTATTAAATAATCTCCAAGAGCCTTTGCTCGTCTTAAAAGATTTATATGTCCATAGTGCAAAACATCAAATGTTCCGTATGTTATTACTCTTTTCATCTCTCTAAAACTGCCTTTTCAATTCATCTATAACCGCTTTATCATCACTTGATAACTTCAAAAACATTGAATGCCCCATAGTAATTTTCTTCGGATATGCCATATAGTCACCGTAAACCTTTGCCAAAATCTCCTCCGGCTTATTTGGACAAGAAACATCTATTCCCTCAAAACTTATTGTTTTCAAAGGATTTAACAAGTCATATTCCATGAACCAATTTTTCCAATTATGTCCATAATCAATTCCCCAAACATAGTCACCGTGTTCCGCCATTTTATCAGAGATGATTTTATCTTTCTTTATTTGTTCTAATTGTTTGAGCAATTCCTCTTTATCAATATTTATATGTTTAAACGGTTTACGTATCTCTTTTATGTCCGTTGATTTCTTTATCTGTTCATCAATAGTTAAACAGTCGCCATAACTATCCCAAGGAAAAATATCAACAAATAAGCAAGGACATTTTTTATGCTGAACCTTTATGATACAATTATTATTTTGGTCTTGTGTCAAACCAGCGAAGATATCAGGGTTTCTCGAACTTCTTTGAAACGCATCAATTATCTTTGCATAATCTTCTCTCGGCATTCCCGTATCTATATCGTCGTCCCATGGCACAAAACCTTTATGTCTAACCGCTCCGAGTAATGTACCGAAATCAATCCAATATCTTAAGCCATTTTGTTTACAAACATAATCCAACTCTTTAAGCAAAACAATATTTGCAAGCTGAATATCACGTGCCTGTCCTATTGTAGACGGTAATGTAGTTATATCAATATTATTCTTTTTATAGTAATAATACGGACTCTGCTTTTTAAGTTTCGCATATTCTCGTTTCATAAATTTAAACGTAATGCCAAACAAACGTAAAATTTTATGAGTTTCACCGTAATCTTCTATTGAAAATAACTTATTCATCTTCATCATATTATTAATTACACCTTTAGCTGCATTCCCATATTTTTAGAAATCCGAATAAATAATATTGGATATTTCCATGACGTACGACTTTACTAATAATCGGATATAACTTAGAATTCAAAAAACCTATTCCAAAATAAGTCTTATCCATAAATTCAATATTATCTGTTTCTTTAAATACTAATTCATTGAATAATGTCATCATCTCAATCCCCGTTTATGCCGTTTTCATTG
>CAZKJV010000166.1:0-2670 GCA_964553175.1 uncultured Muribaculaceae bacterium
AGATAGAAAAGATTATTATAAAATAATTTTTCAAGTTATGTGTATCGGAGAAATATGAAATTAAGTAAAACAACGGCTCAAAACTCATTCAAATACGGGTGGTTATTATCAAGAATATTGCCATATATCAAACCTTATTGGTTCAGAATTTTATTAGGGTTTCTTTTAGCAATTCCTTTAGGGTTGTTAGATGGTGTTACGGCATTTGCTTTGAAACCTTATATGGATTATGTTATTGGGGCAAAAGCTTTAGAATTTACGTTTTTAAACCATGATTTTGTAATTACAAGTTTGCAAATGTCCGTTATTCTTCCTATCGGTGTAATCTTGTTTGCGGCTTTTCAAGGTGTTTTAAGATATTTGAACGGATATCTTTCAACTTGGACATCTCAAAAAATTACTAATGATGTGAAATTTGATTTGTTTGACAGATTAATTCATATGCACCCTCAATTTTTTGATGAAAACTCATCAGGTATTATTATTTCAAGATATATGAATGACCCGCAAACAGCATCTTCCGGAATTATTGACCAAATTAAAACGATAACTACAAGTGTTTTTGGTGCTTTAGGTTTGGTTGCTGTTATGCTTTATAGCTCTTGGAAACTTGCAATTATCGGTGTTGTAGTGCTTTGTGTTGCGTTTGTTCCGGTTGCTTTGATTAGAAAAAGAATTAAATCAGCATCAAATAAAAATATGGTAATCGGCGGTAATATAACTACAAATATTAATGAAACTTATACCGGTAATAAAATTATGGCAGCTTATGAGTTGCAAGACAGACAAAGTAATACTTTTAAAGAGCAAATTGTTTGCGGTTTTAATGTAAATATGTCATTGTATAAGCGTTCTGGTTGGATGTCGCCAATAATGTATATTATTGCATCTTTCGGTATTGCTGCAGTGCTTGGAATTGGTACATATTTGATTAATTCAGGCGATATGACAGCCGGTGGATTTGCATCGTTTGTAACTTCACTATTATTGCTTTATAAACCTGTAAAAACTTTAGGTAATACATTAACAAATATTCAAAACTTGTTTGTTGCAATGGGTAGGGTGTTTGAATTGTTTGATTTAAAACCTGAAATTGTTGATTGTGAAAATCCAATGACTTTGAATGGAATTAATTCAAACATAGAATTTAAAAATGTTGATTTTGAATATGTTCCGGAACACCCTGTTCTTAAGAATTTGAATTTAACTGTTTCTAAGAATGAAACTCTTGCCGTTGTTGGTAATTCTGGCGGTGGTAAATCTACACTGGTAAATCTTCTTCCAAGATTTTACGATATAAAATCGGGCTCAATTTCAATAGATGGTATTGATATTAGAAGTTTGTCTTTGTCATCGTTAAGACATAATATTTCAATGGTTTTCCAAGACAATTTCTTATATACGGGTACAATTCGTGAAAATATTATGATGGGAAATCCTAATGCGACTGAAACGGAATTGCAACAAGCAATTGAGTTTGCTCATTTGCAAGATATGATTGCAGAAATGCCAAACGGTATTGATACTGAAATCGGAGAAAGAGGGACAACACTTTCAGGTGGTCAAAAACAACGTGTTGCAATTGCTCGTGCAATGCTAAGAAATGCACCGATTGTAATATTAGACGAGGCGACTAGTGCATTGGATAATGAATCTGAAGCGATTGTTCAAAAAGCAATGGATAATTTGATGAAAGATAGAACGGTGTTTATTATTGCACATAGACTTTCAACAATTAAAAATGCAGATAGAATTGCGGTTATAAATGAGGGTGAACTTGTTGAACTCGGTACTCATGATGAGTTGATGAATATTGAAAATGGTCAATATAAAGCACTTTATGATATGCAATTCAAAAAACAAGAATTTGCAAATTAAGAAACTCGCAAAATTTAAAAGTTAAAAAAGCCGAAATTAAAATATTATTTTAATTTCGGCTTTTTTAGTTCATTATCTTATTTTATTTTTCTAGAACTTTTTTTATAAGTTCTGTGTTTTGTTTCCATTGTCTATTTTCTTTTATCCAATTTGAGGCATTTTCTCCAAGTTTTAGCCTTAGGTCTTTATCTAAAATTGCTCGTTCTAAGACTTTTGCAAATGATTGCAGATTTCCTTATTATATTTTCAATACTTTTTTCATAAAATGTATTGCTCTTTTATTCCAGTATTAATAACATTATAAAACAAAATAAAATTATCACAAGTGCTAAGTAAGAACCCCTAATGCGTTCTAATACTTCATTCAATACATTTTATGAAATCTGTATTGAAAAGATATGTTTATGCAATGAGGAATAACGTGCAAAGTACAAAAGATTTAAATCTCGATAATTTGGGTGTCCTATTGAAGAGTTCAAGAAGAAAGAAAGGATTAACCCAATCAGAAGTTGCAGATATGGTTGGAGTTTGCACCCAACATTATTCAAGGATTGAGAGAGGTGAATACATACCAAGCTTGCAAACATTTTTCAAGTTGGCAGATGTACTTGATTTGGAAATATCTAACCTTGATATTCCAAAAGATAACAAAATCAGTTCGACTATGTACGAGATATTGGGTTTGTTGAGTTCATATAATAAAACACAACAAAAAGCGGTACTGACATTTTTAAAGTCAATGAAAACGGCATAAACGGGGATTGAGATGATGACATTATTCAATGAATTAGT
>CAZKJV010000167.1:0-2625 GCA_964553175.1 uncultured Muribaculaceae bacterium
TTAATCGGAAAGAAATATGGGACGGCGAGCTTAATTTCTAATATTATTTACAACGAAGAAGGCGAGCCTCTCCACTTTGCGCCTTCGGGCAAGTGCGACATTGTTTATATTCATGAAGACGGTTCATTTATTCTTGAACCCACTATGCAACGTGGTAGAAATCAGGTCTTAAATAATGAGACCACAAATGTAGCAAGACATGTTGAAGAACAAACCAAAGAAACGGGGATTGAATATAGGGCAATGATGATTGCTCCATATGTTCATCCTGATGTTTCTAGATTCTTTAAATTTGAATGTGTTGATAGTAAGATTAAAATAGCACCTATAAATATTGCTCGCATGGTTGGATTGGTTTATGGTAGTGAAAAAGTTAAAGAATTAGGCGAAAATTTTGATAAAATCGTCAACGATTTATTAAGCTTTGATAAAAATGAATATTCAGATAGAATAAATAGTTATAGACCATCAAAAGAAAGCTATCTTTAACAAATTTTAAGTTTTAGTTAAATAGAAAGGGTAAATTACAAAAGAAAATTATGTCAAATATACTATTAAAAAAACTTCAACTCGAAAATTTTAAGTGTTATAAAAAAGCCACGATAAATTTTAAGGAGTTATCTATCATAGTCGGAGAAAACAATGCAGGAAAATCATGCTTAATTGAAGCTTTGCGTTTAGTTTCAAAAGCGGCACAAGGTTCAAAGAAGAGAGTTTACATATCCCCTCCCAATGACTTTGAATTACCTGCGGCGGTAAAAGGATTTCCGCTTGATACTCAAAAACTTAGAATAGATTTGAGCATAATTATTTATTTTTATAATCAAGCCAAATATGCAAAAATAATAGCCACCTTTTGCGGTAAATCACGAATAGAAATATACTTAAATGAAAAACATGCTTTTGCTGTTATATATGATGGAAATGGCTCAATAATAAAAACAAAGCAACAAGCAGAAAAACTTAATCTTGATAAAATAGGCATTTTACCTCAAATTGGACCTATTAGGGAAAATGAAAAACTATTATCAAAAGATACAGTATCTGGGGACAAAGATACATACCTTTCGTCTTTACATTTTAGGAATGAAATTTATTTATGGAAAAATGAATTTTTTGATGAATTTATACAAAATGCTCAAGACACATGGCCCGGCTTAAAAATAGAGACTCTAGAATACTTGCAAGGTATAGATGAGTACATTTCTTTGTATGTAAGAGACAATAATTTCCCGGCGGAAATCGGTAAGATGGGAAATGGATTGCAAATGTGGCTACAAATTATTTGGTTTTTAGCGAGGTCTAAAAATTGTGGTGTTATTATATTGGATGAACCAGATGTCTATATGCACTCTGATATGCAAAGGCGCATATTAGAATTAGTTAAGTCTAAATTTCCTCAAATTATCATAGCAACACATTCTTTGGAAATAATATCTAGAGTTGACCCTGAGTGCATTCTTGAAATTAACAAGAAAGATAAAACTATGCGTTATGCGAGCGATTCATTTTCAGTTCAAAGAATTATTGACGATATTGGTGGTATACAAAATCTCTCTCTTATTAACATAGGTAGACAACGAAGATGTTTATTTGTCGAAGGAAAAGACTTATACTACTTAGACAAATTCAACGAAATATTATATGGAAAACAACTAAATATCCCTAATTTTTCGTTTGGAGGTTTTAAAAATATTCCTCATATCTATGGAGCCGCAAATCTTTTTTACAATGAAACAGATAACCAAATTAAATGTTTTGCGTTAGCTGATAGAGATTATAGAGACATTAGAGTCGTTGAAAAGATTCAAGAAGAAGCGAGGCAAGAGCATTTATTTCTTCATGTATGGGAGAAAAAAGAAATAGAAAACTATTTGTTGAATACTACCATCTTGTATCAGTTTGTACCGAAAAGGTTGGGAATCGAATATGAGAGTTTTATCAAAACTATTGATGATTTAGTTGAACTACAAAAAGATTCCGTTTTTGATTCATATTCCACGCAATATAGAGTTGATAATAAACTACTATCTCATGAACAGTGGGAATTAAAAACGTGTAATCAAAATGCAAGGAAATTTTTAGAAATGCATTGGACAACATTAGACAACAAATTATCGTTAGTTGGAGGAAAAGATTTTTTGTCTTGTATTTTTGCATATTTTAAGGATGAATTTAAAGTTTCTTTGTCTAAACAAAAAATAATTCAATCATTTACACCTACTACCATACCTCAAGAAATTAAAGAATTTTTGGAACAATTAAACTAATAAGGAGAAAACAAACGAAAGCGGTTATATATGATAGGTATTCGTCGGATAACCAAAGAGAATAATCAATCGATGGTCAGCTCCGTGAATGCAAAAAGTTCGCTGAATACAACGGAATAACGTTATCGGCGAATATATTAATCGTATTTTTTCTATTAAATGACCCTCGAGCTGAATTCAATGTATCTTAAAGATAGTTATAAAACTGTTTTTGATACCGTTATCGTGTGGATGTTAGACTGTTTATCTAGCAATCGTTACGATTCGGCAAGATATAAAGTTGTTCTTAAGCAAAACGGCGTAAGAGTTATATTGGCAAGCAAAAAAATCTCGGAAGGTGCTATTAGTATTTTGT
>CAZKJV010000168.1:0-2622 GCA_964553175.1 uncultured Muribaculaceae bacterium
CTTTTACATTAATTTTTCTAATTTATGTATTTGTTTTGTATAACTGGCTTACAATATATAAAAATGGGTTTTGAAAATTTTCAAAACCCATTTTTGTTTTTATTTTATTGAATTATTTCAATTACAAGCGAATATCATCTTTTCTTTCAATATCCGTTTTAACTTTTTCAATCCAATTTCTTGCTCTTGGTGAAGCTTGTGACCAGTTAACCGCACAAATACTTCTTTGTACCCATACAAGCTTTTTAAAGAATTCATATTGAGCGTTTGATGCTTTTAATTTTGCATCAAGGTATGTGTTTTGAGCATCAATTAACTGTGCAATTGGAGCTTTACCTTTTAAGTAGTTTGCTTTTACTGTCATATAACTTTCTTTTGCCGTATACATTGCTTTGTATTCTTTTTCAATACTAAAGTAGCAAGCAAGAGCTTCGTTAATAATTGTTCTAACGTGTTCTTCAATTGTCAATTTAACGCCTTCGTTCATTGCAATCAAAGCTTTCTTTTCGTTAGAAACTCTTGCGATTTCAGCAAACTTTGTACCACCTTCAATTGGTTTCCATTGTGCAAAAATGCCGAAGTAACCATTTGTTTTATTTGAATGAGGCATTGGAACTCCCAAAGGACCTACTTGCAAAGTTTCAGTACCATAGTGTCTACCAAACAATGATTGATATTGTAATGTCAATTTTGCATCAGGTAAAACAAATTTTTGAATGTACATACCTTTTTCGGCGTTTTTCATTCTGATTGCTGCTTTTAATTTAGCAAGTTCAGGTGAAACGTCATAAGCTTCTTGGATTAACAATTGTGTAAATTGTTCAAGTGCTTCCGGTGTTCTTACATAATCAAGAATATACAAGTCTTTCGTATAGAAAGCAGGATCTTCAGCTGTCAATGGTGCAAGCGTAAAGTCTTTGTTTTGAGGTTCTGCAAGAACTTTATTAATCATAACTTTGATATTTCTGTATTCAGAATTCATTCTGATTAAATTTTCTTCATTAATTCTCAATTGGCTTGCCCAACGCATAGCTTCTTCTCTACCGCAGTAACCAAGTTTTTCACGAACTTTTGCCATTGCAAGGTTTTCTCTTGATTCTGCAACATATTCTTCTTGAATTTTAATTGAGTTTTCAAGTATCAATAAATCGATGTATAACAATGCAACATTGATACCCATATTTTGTTCTGCAAGAAGTCTTTCTGCTTCTGCAAAATCTTTTTGTCTATGTTTAATCAAGATATTTGTAATCAACGCAGGTGAGAAAATTGGTTGATCAATACCCATTCTGAAAACACCTGTTTCTTCAGGATAAACTAAAGCTGCTGATTTTGCCCAATCGTGGTTGTAATTTTGCCAACCGATAGTTGTTGAGAACGTTGGTAACCAGTGCAAATATGCTGATGCAACAGCAGCTCTTGCAGCCTTAATACTATAAGCTTTTTGTTCAATATCTTTGTTTTGAATATTTAATTTATTGAAAATATCAGATAATGTATACTTAGGAGCTTTTTTTGAAGTAATGATTTTAGCGTTATTCAAAAGTCTTAAGTGAGCTTTATATCCAACTTTTTCAGCTGTATCAGTGTTGATATATAAAATATCATCTTCATAGAAATATAATTGTCTGTAATCATTTTTTGTTGTTTTGCCGTCAAGTACTGCTCTTACGTTGAAAGAAGTAGCTTCTGCAACTTTTCTATCCATGTCTAAAGCTCCAGAACCCAACATACAACCAAGTTTTACATCACTTTCACCCAATACAGAGAATGTCATTATCTTTCTATCAGAAAGTTTTGTGAACATATCTTTTAATTGTTCAAGAGTTAATGTAAATTGTGGCAAGATGAATGCAGCATCACAATCAGCAGGTATTTTTGCAATTGTGCTGTCAACATTGTTATTTACAGGAACAACAACAAAATTAATTGTATTATCATTCAATTTATTGCCAATAAATTTATTCCAGTCAGTGTGAGTTTTGTAATAACTTTCGTTCATTAAAATTGCTACTTTTTTGTAAGGTGCAATTCTTTTAAATTGTTTAAGTTTTTGTGCAGTTTGAGCAACAGGTGAGAAAAATCCGTCGCCGAAATCTCTCAAACCGTATTGGTCAACCGTTACAACAAATTTACCTCTGTGGTTAATTTTGCCAATATATTTTGAAGCTAAATAACCTAGAGCAACTACGATTGTTGCATTGGAGTGTAAAGCTCTGTCGCAAGTTCTTTTTGTACCGGCTTCAGTCCAATCTGCAGTGTATACAAGTTCTTTAGGATATACTACATTGTAATCTTTCGCTACTGATGCAGTAATTGATTTTTTAAAGTTTTCCAAGAAATAGTTGTTTACAGGCGATGGCCCGTCGAATACAAATGCTATTCTTGCAGTTGTTTTTGTAGATTTTGTTACAGCAGCTTTTTGAGCAGAACTACCTGTTGCAGCGATAACGGGTAAATTCATGTTAAAAACAAACATACTGCACAAAATAAGTGTCAATATCTTTTTCATGTTTATCTTCCTCTTTTTTAAATCACTAACACAAATCTCTATTATAATTTTACAAAACACATGTGGCACAAGCAATAATAAAAATTTTTTTGTTACAATTCAATCATTTT
>CAZKJV010000169.1:0-2599 GCA_964553175.1 uncultured Muribaculaceae bacterium
ATATTATTTAGTATAATGTTAAATATGAAAATTTGTATAATACCAATTGATAACCGACCTGTTTGTTATAACTTGTTCAAAGACATTGTTGCTATTGATGATGAGTTAGAACTTTTTATTCCGCCAAGAGACTTTTTAGGTGATTTGACTAAAACTGCTCAAATTGAAAAACTTTTTGATTGGTTAACAGATGTTCCAAAAGTTGATAGTATTGTTATTTCTCTTGATACTATTGCCTATGGTGGGTTAATTCCGTCAAGACGTTGCCCTGAAACTTTTGAGGAAATAAAAAACAGAATTCAAAGTTTAAAAGAAATTTTAAAAGAAAAGCAAGCTAAAATTTACGCCTTTTCTAGTGTAATGCGTATTTCAAATAATAACGTTAATCAAGAAGAAAAAGAATATTGGAAAGATTATGGCAAAAAGATTTTTGAATATTCATTTAATTCTCACAAATATGGTGAAAATACGGTAAAAACTGATGTTCCAAAAGAGATTTTAGAAGATTACAAGCAAACAAGAAAAAGAAATTTTGAAATTAATAAAATCTATCTTGAATGGCAAAAAGAGGGACTTTTTGATACGTTGGTTTTCTCAAAAGATGATTGTGCGGAATTTGGATTTAATGTTCAAGAGGCAAAAGAGTTGGAAAATTTGGGCGGTTTTACAAAAACCGGAGCTGATGAAATTCCTTTAACTCTTATGGCAAGAGCTATTCAAGGTGAAATGAAGGTTGATATTGAGTTTACCGAACCTGAATTTAAGAATTTAATTTCAAATTATGAAGATGTTTCTATTGAGAAATCTGTTTTGGGGCAATTGGAACTTGCGGGGATTGAAGTAACCTCAAAAGAAAATTCTGACGTTACGCTTGTTGTAAATAATTTCAGAGATAATCAAGGTGAAATTGTTATGAAAAGACCTACGCAACCTTTTGACGGTAATTTTAAATTACCTAAAAATTGTATGATTGCTGACGTAAGGTTTGCAAACGGTGGAGATAACAAATTTGTTGAAAAATTTATAGATGAAAAGATGTCTAATGATTTTTACGGGTATTCCGCTTGGAATACAAGTGCAAATACGTTAGGAAGCTTGTTGTGTGCCTCAAAAGTGAAATTTTTGGCAAAAAAATACAATGAAATTGCATTTAAAAAGTTGCAAGCGATTAGATTATTGGACGATTGGGCTTATCAAGCGAACGTAAGACAAACTTTAGTTGAAACAAAAGATTTTGAAATGAAATATTTTGAGAAAAAAGTTTCAAATTTCCTTGATATAGAAGTTTCTGCTAATTATACTTATCCTTGGAACAGATTATTTGAAATTGAGGTAAATCTTAAATGAGTATAATTTCAATTCTTTTATTGGCAATAGCTTTATCAATAGATGCTTGTGTTGTTGCGTTTGCACATGGATTAGTTTTAGAAAAACATAGGCTTAAAAATTCTTTGCTTTTGGGTTTGTTTACAGGAGTTTTTCAAGCGATAATGCCGTTAATTGGTTATTATGCAACAACTCCGTTTTATGGATTTATTGCACCTATTGGGAAATGGGTAGTTTTTGCTATTTTTATGTATTTAGGCTTGAAAGTTATAAAAGAAGCGTTTGAGGAAGATAGAGAAATTCCAAGTTGTTTGTCAATGCAGTGTCTTTTTATGATTGCCATTGCGACAAGTATAGATGCTTTAGCTGCCGGAATTACGCTTGCTTTGACTTCTGTTAATATTTTTAAATCGGTTCTTTTAATTGGAAGTACGACATTTTTATTTGCCTTTGTTGGTTACTGGTGTGGTTGTTTTTTGAAGAAGTTGTCAACAAAAGGTTTGGAGATTTTTGCTGGGGTAATTTTAATCTTTTTAGCAGTAAAATCATTATTTTAAAATGAATAGGCTTGTAACGAAACTTAGGATAATTGCCTTTTTCAATAAATCCGTTATTATGTAAATATGGCTCAACAAAAGAACTATTATGAAATCTTAGGGGTTAACTCTGATGCGTCCGCAGAAGAGTTGAAATCTGCTTATAGAAAGCTAGCACGTATGTATCACCCTGATATTGCGGGCGAATCGGGTGTTGAAAAGTTTAAAGAAGTAATGGAAGCTTACGAAACTTTGTCCGATGAAACAAAGCGTAAAAGATATGATATTTTATGCGGTATTTTTAATTACAACAAATCAACAACCGCAAGAACTACGCAAAAAGAGGCTCAAAAGGCATACAGACAATCTCAAAAGCAAGAAGATATCATAAAAGAAGCCAATAAAAATGGAAGTTTTTCAAAAAATTCTCAAGCAAGTTCAAAAGCTCAAGATTTTTCAAATATTTTAAATGATTTTATTGATGGATTTAAAGCTCAACAGAAAAAAACAAAAAGTACAAATCGTCCCGTAAATGGTGATAATATCGTTACTGATGTTATTATAACTATGCCTGAGGCTTTGAGTGGTGTTTCTAAAACTGTAAATATTTTATCAAGTTATGAATGTTCAAATTGTCATGGCAGACCATTTGCGAATGGTCTGAAATGTCCTGTTTGCGACGGTACAGGGGTAGTTTCTCAACATAAAAAAATTACCGTAAAAATTCCTGCAAACGT
>CAZKJV010000170.1:0-2568 GCA_964553175.1 uncultured Muribaculaceae bacterium
ATAAATATTATAATTTATCTTTTAAAATTTTACTATTTTTTTGCTGATTTTTTCTTTTCTGCTTTTGGAGCTACATAATTCATTGTATTATTTTCTACAAGGAAGTTTGTAACTTTTTCGCTTAAAATTTGTTGTGAAACAGCACTCAACATTGTTGGGTTCATTGCTAATTGTTTCATAACTTCTGTTTTTTCTAAGCCGTAAGCACTTTGCATTTCAGCAACTTTTGCTGTCATATCATCAGCATTCATATCAATTTTTTCTAATTTAGCAATTTTATCAATTACTAATGTGTTTTTAATTCTTTTCAAAGCGTCTTCTTGAGTTGATTTCAAGATTTCATCTTCGCCTTGTTGTTCAACAGCTTGTTCATAAGTAAAACCTTGTTGAGCAAGACGTTGTTTGTATTCATTCAACAACATTTGTTGTTCACGTTCAATCATTGATGGTTGAACATCGATTTCAACACTTTCTAAAATTTTGTCAAAAACTGCGATTTCTGCAGAATGTCTATCTCTTGATTCTTTATCTTTTTGTAAGAAATCTTTAATATCTTTTTCTAAAGCTTCTACTGAATCAAAACCAACTTTTTTAGCAAATTCTTCATCTAACTCAGGTCTAACTTTTTGTTTGATTTCGTGAATTTTAATTTTGAAAGTTGCTGGAGCTCCTGCTAAAGATTTTTCGTGATAATCTTCTGGGAAGTTCAAGTTAATTTCAAATTCTTCATCAACTTTATGACCAACTAATTGTTCAGCAAATCCAGGGATAAATCTTGAATGAGCTAAATCTAAAGTATAGTTTTTGCCGTCACCGTGTTCAATTTTTTCGCCATTTGTAAAGCCTTCAAAATCGAATTTTACTAAATCATCTTTTTCTGCTGCTCTATCAACAACAACTTCATAAGTTACTGCTCTATCAAGCATATTTTGTAATGATTTGTCGTATGCATCTTCAGGGATAACATATTCTTCTACATCAACAGTTAAACCTTTGTATTCTTTTAAATCAAATTCAGGTCTAACTTCAACTTTTGCAGTAATTTTTAAATCTTCACCAACATTGAAATCATAATGTTCAACTGTTGGTTGTGAAATTACGTCTAAGTCATTTTCTTTAATAGCTTGTTGAAAAACTCTTGGTAACAAAGATTCCAAAGCTTCATATTTAATTCTATCAGCACCAATATGTTGTTCTACAACTGCTCTTGGAGCTTTACCACGTCTAAATCCTGGAATATTCATATGTTGAGATATTCTCATAGATGCTTTGTTATAAGCGTCTACTGCATCTTTTGCAGGGAATTCAATGTTCATTTTTACTACGTTGTGTTCTTGTTTTTCTAATTCAATTTTCATAATTCTCACCTTAAATATATTACTGTCTAAATTATATCAAGAAAAGATTGCTTGTAAAGTTGTTAACAATCCATGGTAAAATAGTTTTAGGGAACACTATGCTTAACTTAATAGAAAAATCAAAAACTACTCATAACTTAACTTTTGAAGAACTTTTAGCACTGTTAAAAGACAATTCTATAAATGACAAATTGTTTAAGACCGCAGACGAAATTAGAAAAAAATATGTCGGTGATGAAGTTCACCTTAGAGCTTTAATAGAATTTTCAAACATTTGTAAATGCAGTTGTAAATACTGCGGACTTCAAAAAGAAAATTCCGAAATAGAAAGATACCGATTAACCCCTCAACAAATTATTGATTTTGCAAAAAATGCCGTAGATACAGGTTACAAAACAATCGTTCTACAATCAGGTGAGGACGCATATTTTAATTCCGAAATTTTATCAAACATTATAAAAGAAATCAAAAAATATGATGTAGCAATAACTTTAAGCATAGGTGAAAAATCATTTAAAGAATATCAAGCCTATAAAAATGCAGGCGTTGACCGTTATCTTTTAAGAATTGAAACCACAGACAAAGAGCTTTATTCTCAAATGCACCCGCACATGAATTTTGAAAACCGTTTAGAGTGTCTAAAAAACCTAAAAAAACTAAATTATGAAGTCGGAACAGGTTGCCTTGTCGGACTTCCAAATCAAACTCTTGACTCACTTGCCAAAGATATTCTATTTTTCAAAAAATTTAATGCAGATATGATTGGAATAGGTCCATTTTTGCCACACCCAAATACACCCCTAAAAAACGCAACTTCAGGAAATTTTGAACTTGCCTTAAAAGTAATGGCACTAACAAGAATTTTACTCCCGACAATAAACATTCCAGCTACAACAGCGATGGAAACACTTGTTCCAAACGGAAGATTTATCGCATTACAATCAGGTGCAAATGTCGTTATGCCAAACGTAACGGAAACTAATTACCAAAAAAAATACGAAATTTACCCAAACAAAAAAGGGTCGGCAAACACTTCTTTAATCCAATACAGACAAGAATTAGAAGAAAAACTTAAAGCAATCGGAAGAACTATTTCAACAAATTACGGATTTCATAAAAAATCTTAGTAAAAATTTCAAACAAAAAAAGGCGGAAGCTCTAGAGCTTCCGCCTTTTTTAAAATCTTTTTATTGATAAGAATATTTAATAT
>CAZKJV010000171.1:0-2540 GCA_964553175.1 uncultured Muribaculaceae bacterium
CGATAGGGTTGCGCTTTTCTGTTTATACAATATGTGGGGGAGTGAGATTCATCGCTATAACTCTATTTTCGTTTTACGATGGTTGATTTGATTTGTATTTTCAAACTAATCACTCCAAATAACAATTTTTCTTGCTATATCATCACACTTAATACTCACCTTTTTCAATTCAATTATTAACTCAATTAATAATTCCTTTTCAGAGAGTAAATTAAGGCGTTCTCTTTCTTCTTGTTCGTTTATTGTTTTATTATTTGATTTTTTCCTAAACATAAATAACTACCCCTTTTTTTAATTAAATTTTTGATATATTTCATTTATCGTTTCGGCAAAAACAGTACGAGAGTGTTTGTTCGGGTTGCCATTGTTATTCTTTTTATCAAGATAACGTTTTAGTGCTTCATTCCACAAATTATTTTTTCAAAAATTCTATTTTTTTAGGTAGTTTATAGTATCCTTTACCTTGTTCCACCCAACTATATGATTGACTTGCTTTAACGGGGGACGCTTCCTTTTTTGAAACATATCTAAAATTGTACATTATATATTCTCCTTAGTCACTTTATTTTCCCCATCCGACCATTTAGTAAGACTAAATCGTATTGTTTTATTCTACAAAGATTGTTTTGTCAATATTTTTTGAGTTTTTAGAACTACATTTTTTATCTCTTCTACTGCCCTAATTTATTTTTTTGGAAAAATTTGCTAAAAACTCTTGCAATTATCAAACAAATGTTCTATACTAAACACATAAACAAACGCAAGTGTTTGTTTATAGAGTAAATGTTATGAAGATAATAAACGAAAGCAAATTAAATCAGGTGCTCGACTTCATAAAAGATTTTCAAATTCGTGAGGGGCGTTCCCCATCTTTTAGGCAAATTGCAAAGGCTGTAAGTTTCCCAAGTCTTGAAACTGCACAAAGATATGTGAAAATACTTCACGATAGAAATCTTATTGAACGAGATAACATTGGCAAGATTGTAATTCCAACTAAACTTGAAGCAGGCAAGACAATTACAGCATCACTTGTTGGACAAGTTGCTTGTGGAACTCCAATTTTAGCCGAAGAAAATATCGAGAAAACAGTTCAACTTCCAACTGTTATTTTTGGTAATCGAAGATCTATGCTACTTCGAGCCAAAGGCGATAGTATGATTGGTGCTGGAATCAATGATGGCGATATTATAGTTGCAGAGATTTGCAATCAGGCAGATAATGGGCAAATCGTGGTTGCATTAATCGATGATTCAGCAACAGTAAAAACTTTTTATAAAAAGAAAGACCATATTATTCTTCATCCTGAAAACCCTAAATATCAAGACATTATTACAAAAGATGTAGTGATACAAGGCATTGTAAGGCATGTTATTCACACATATTAAGTACTAATGACAAGTTTTATGATTATAATTTAGACTTCTTGTCCTGAGTTGCCCCACTCGTTCTGGCAGTTTAGATTAACACAAAAATAATATAAAACAACTGGAGGCGAAAATTTAATGAAATTTATACACTACTGTCCCTGCTGTGGACGTTGCATTGGCGAAAGTATCGGCTCAAACGATAGTTGCCAATGCAAAGTCTTGACTAATGAGCCACAAAAACTCAAAAAGAAGCAGTTTGTTCTGAAAAGCACTTGCAAAAAGTGCAAAACAAAATTGTATGTGTCGTTAGAATTTACAGACTAATTCTGATAGCGAACCACGGCGTTCCTGAACACGAAATACATATCCATATGGACCTTAATTGTCCGGATAAAATAAATATTTTTTATTTATCCTAGACATTAAGGTCTTTTTCTATACAGTTTGTTCTGAAAAGCACTTGCAAAAAGTGCAAAACAAAATTGTATGTGTCGTTAGAATTTACAGACTAATTCTGATAGCGAACCACGGCGTTCCTGAACACGAAATACATATCCATATGGACCTTAATTGTCCGGATAAAATAAATATTTTTTATTTATCCTAGACATTAAGGTCTTTTTCTATACCGAATGTTTAGGCGTTCGGTATTTTTTATTGCAAAAAAATTTTAAAAAAGTTTTTCCGTAGTATCAGGCATTGATACCACGACCTTTGTACAATTCAGTTATCAATTCAAAAAAAGGAGGTGTTAAAGTGCGTAACAGAAATATTCAAGCAGACGTTCTGAATTATATTTCAGATGGCAAGCTTCATACAACAAAAGAAATTGCTAGTGAAATAGAAATAAGTCAAATTACAGTAAAAAGACATATTCAAGCACTTTCTTACCGCTTTAACATTAAGACCTTTAATGGTGGAATTGATAAAGGTGGCGTTAGGTTAATACCTGATGAAAATGTGAAAACAAATTATTTAAGTGAAGATGAACTGCAACTCATCGTAAGTAAGCTATCTTCGTTGCAGGTGGATAGCCCAAACATTAAAAAGTTTGTAAATAGCATTGCCCCTTTAATTGAGAAAAGGAGAAGAAAATAAATGTTAAAAACAAATAAAGAAAATAAAAAGAAAACAAAAATTGAGAAATTGCAAGATTTGATTATTGAGGAAAAA
>CAZKJV010000172.1:0-2529 GCA_964553175.1 uncultured Muribaculaceae bacterium
ATAAATTTACTATAAACTTACCTATTTTGTAATAAATTCTATCAAAAAAGTAAATTTATGTCAAATATTTACCTAATATCTTGTTCTGAGTTTTGTAAATTCTTACTAGAATTTAATAAGAGGTTTCTATGAATATAAAAAATCTTTTTGGACGCAAAATAAAAGAATATCGTAAAAAGAAAAATTTAACACAGGCTCAGTTAGCAGAGTTGGTGAATGTTGATGACAAGCACATTAGTTGCATTGAGGGTGGTAAAAATTTTCCATCAGCAGATTTGTTAGAACGATTTGCAAAAGCGTTGGACGTAGAACCAAAGGATTTATTTGAATTTTATTATTTGAAAGATACAGTAGATTTAAAAGTCGATATTATTTCTATGCTTGAAAATTTAAGCCAAGATGAACTAGCCCTTACTCATAAATATATAAGAACTTTTTTATTGAAATAATTTTTCTCAAATTTTTCGCATCAAAAAAGCCACGGCTTTCGCTGTGGCTTAAATGGAGGAAGAGGTGGGATTCGAACCCACGGTACGCTCGTCACGTACGACGGTTTTCAAGACCGCTCCGATCAACCGCTCTGGCACTCTTCCAGATTAGTATCTTCCGATGTATTTACATATTACAACAAAATATTTTTTTTTGCAATATCTTTTTTATTTTTTTATCTTTTTATTGTTTTTGCAAGCGATGATTATTTGTTTAATGCAACTTTTAATCTTACCATTGCTCTTGCAAGTGCAGCTTCTGCTCGTTTTGCCTCAATTGATGCACTTGTATCTGCTAATCTTGCTTCAGCTCTCGCTTTAGCCTCTTTTGCTCTTGTAACATCAATATCTTCATCAAATTCGCCGGCATCTGTTAATAAAATTGCATTATCATCTTTAAATTGAAGTATTCCGCCCATTGTTGTAAATAATTTTACTGAATTATCTTGGACAATCTTTGTTACACCTATATCCAAGGCAGACATTATCGGTTCATGACCTTTTAATATACCGAATTCGCCGTCCAATCCACGTAAATAAATTTCATTTACGTCTTCATCGAATATTATATTTTCATGTGTAATTATTTTAAGGTGCATACTTTTCCTTTAAATTATAATGTTTTTGCTTTTTCTATTGCTTCTTCGATTGTACCAACCATATAAAATGCTTGTTCAGGAAGATCGTCATGTTTACCTTCGATGATTTCTTTAAATCCTCGAATTGTATCTTCTAATTTAACATATTTACCTTCAATACCTGAGAATTGTTCAGCTACGAAGAATGGTTGTGATAAAAATCTTTGAATTTTTCTTGCTCTGTTTACGGTTTCTTTATCTTCTTCAGATAATTCGTCCATACCCAAAATTGCGATAATATCTTGTAATTCTTTATATTTTTGAAGAATTTCAAGTACTTTTCTTGTTGTTTCGTAGTGTTCTTCACCGATAATATTAGGGTCTAAAACTCTTGAGTTTGATGCAAGAGGGTCAACTGCCGGATAAATACCCAATGAAGAGATTTGTCTTGATAATACTGTTGATGCATCTAAGTGAGAGAACGTAGTTGCAGGAGCTGGGTCTGTCAAGTCATCGGCAGGTACGTAAATTGCTTGAACTGATGTAATTGAACCATCTTTTGTTGATGTAATACGTTCTTGCAAATCACCCATTTCGTTTGCCAATGTTGGTTGGTAACCTACTGCTGATGGCATACGTCCTAACAACGCTGATACTTCTGAACCAGCTTGAGTAAATCTGAAAATGTTATCAATAAATAACAATACGTCTTGTTTTGAGAAATCTCTGAAATATTCAGCAGCTGTAAGAGCTGATAAGCCAACTCTCATTCTAGCTCCAGGTGGCTCGTTCATTTGACCGTAAATCAAGCCTACTTTGTCAAGTACGCCAGATTCTTTAAATTCGTTCCAAAGGTCGTTACCTTCACGAGTTCTTTCTCCTACACCGCCAAATACAGACACACCGTTGTGTGCCATAGCGATGTTGTGGATTAATTCTTGAATAAGTACTGTTTTACCTACACCAGCACCACCGAATAAACCGATTTTACCACCTTTTTGGTATGGTTGAAGTAAGTCGATTGCTTTAATACCAGTTTCTAAAACTTCAATATTTGTATTTTGGTCTGCCAATTTTGGTGATTCTCTGTGAATTGGTAAGTAATCTTCTGTTTCGATAGGACCTTGTTCGTCTACTGGTTCACCAACTACGTTTAAAATTCTTCCTAAAATAGGTTTTCCAACAGGAATTTTGATAGGAGAATATGTGTTTTCAACTTTCATTCCACGTTTTAAACCGTCTGTTGATGACATTGCTACTGTTCTTACTCTGTTAGAGCCTAACATTTGTTGTACTTCTGCAATGATATAAGAACCATCATCTTTATAAATTTTTAAAGCGTTATAAATATCAGGCAATTCACCTTGTTGAAATTCTACGTCGATTACCGGACCGATAATTTGAGTAATTAGCCCCTCGTTTTTTGCTAAAACTTCCATATTTTCTCCTTTACTCTACAATAT
>CAZKJV010000173.1:0-2525 GCA_964553175.1 uncultured Muribaculaceae bacterium
TAATTATATTATGAAGTACAGAGAAAATGTTAGAAACTTTTGCATAATTGCACATATTGACCACGGAAAATCAACACTTGCTGACAGATTGTTGGAATCAACAGAAACCATTAGCAAACGAGACATGCAAGAGCAATTGCTTGATTCAATGGATATTGAAAGAGAACGTGGAATTACTATCAAATTGAATACAGCAAGAATGAAGTATACGTCAAAAGAGGGTAAAAATTACGAATTAAATCTAATTGATACCCCAGGCCACGTTGATTTTACCTATGAAGTTTCTCGCTCACTTGCTGCCTGTGAGGGTGCTTTATTAATTGTTGATGCTACTCAAGGTGTTGAAGCTCAAACATTGGCAAATGTTTATCTTGCGGCAGAACAAAATTTAGAAATAATTCCTGTTATTAATAAAATTGATTTACCATCAGCAGATGTAGAACGTGTTAAGGCAGAAATTGAAGAAGTTTTAGGCATTGATGCTTCACTTGCAATTCCTGTAAGTGCAAAAACAGGTGAAGGTATTGACCAAGTATTAGAATCTATTGTTGATTTAATTCCACCACCAGTTGATACATCTGACAAACCTTTAAGAGCACTAGTTTTTGACAGTGCTTATGACCCATATTTAGGTACAGTTTGCTTATTTAAAATTATGGACGGCAAAATTAAAATGGGTGATAAAGTTAAGTTTATGGCATCTGGAAAATCTTATGATGTTGTAGAACTTGGATATTTAACTCCGACAAGAGTACCGTGCGACTCATTAACTTGTGGTGATGTAGGTTATTTTGCAGGTTCAATCAAAGAAATTACACGTTTTGTTGGTGATACTTTGACAACAATTGAAAATCCGGCTCAAGAACCACTTCCAGGATATCAAGAAGCATTGCCAATGGTATTTTCTGGTCTTTATCCTGTTGATAATGAAGATTATCACGATTTAAAAGAGGCTTTAGAAAAATTAAAATTATCTGACAGCAGTATAACTTTTGAACCAGAAACATCAAGTGCATTAGGTTTTGGATTTAGATGCGGTTTCCTAGGAATGTTACACATGGAAATTGCCCAAGAACGTCTTGAACGTGAATACAATTTATCACTTGTAACAACTGCACCGTCGGTTGTTTATCACGTACATACAACAACAGGTGAAATGTTATCAATTGATAACCCTGCAAATTTACCACCTGCTGCACAAAGAGAATTTATTGAAGAACCTTACGTAAAAGTTGATATTATTGCTCCAAATGAATATACCGGAACATTAATGGATTTAACTCAATCAAAACGTGGTATTTTTATAAACATGACTTATATTGACAAAGTTCGTGTGAATTTGGAATACCATATTCCATTAAGCGAAGTTATTACAGACTTTTATGACCAACTAAAATCAAGAACAAAAGGTTACGCAAGCATGGATTACGAATTTTGCGATTACAAACGTTCAGAATTGGTAAAACTTGACGTTATGCTTGCAGGCGAAGTTGTAGACGCACTTTCTGTGATTTGCCACAAAGACAGTGCTTTTCATATTGGTCAAAAATTAACTGAAAAATTAAAAACAATCATTCCAAGACAGTTATTTGAAGTGCCTATTCAAGCTGCTATCGGTGGTAGAGTAATTGCAAGAACTAATATTAAAGCACTTAGAAAAAGCGTTTTGGATAAATGCTACGGCGGTGATATTACTCGTAAACGTAAGCTATTAGAAAAACAAAAACGTGGTAAAAAACGTATGAAAGCTGTCGGCAAGGTAGAAGTACCTCAAGAAGCATTTATGGCTGTTTTAAGCTTAAACGATGAAGATTAATTATACAGATAATTTATAACCCCCACCATAAATTGTTTCTATATACTTTTTACCGCTAGAAATTTTATCAATTTTTGTGCGTAAATGTCTAATATGTACACGAATAGTTTCAACATCGTCATCTGGAGCGTATCCCCAAACTTCTTTTAACAACTTTGATGACGGAACCATATTCCCGTGGTTTTGAAATAATATATTAAATATATCAAATTCAATCGGCGTAAGTTTTGCAACATTATCACCAATTTTTACAGAATAAGTTTCTGGTAAAAGAGTTATTTCACCTAAAACAAGTAACTCTTTTGTTGCAAGAGATTCTGGAAGTTGATTTGAGCGTTTTAAAATAGCTTTTACACGCATTTTTAATTCTTCCATATCAAAAGGTTTTACCAAATAATCGTCAATGCCAATATCAAAACCTTTACCCTTATCAGTAATATCTGACAATGCAGTTAACATTAAAATTGGCATATTTTTAATTGGCTCACACTGTCTAATTCTTTGAGCAACTGTGTAGCCATCAACATTTGGCATCATCACATCAAGAATAACCATATTTGGCATCTCTTGTTTTGCAAGTGCAAACCCCTCAACTCCGTCATAAGCTTGAACAACAGAATAACCAGCCAAAGTCAAATTAACTTTTATTAATTCATTAATTGCTCTATCGTCATCAACTACTAAAATCTTACTCATATTATAAATATAC
>CAZKJV010000174.1:0-2474 GCA_964553175.1 uncultured Muribaculaceae bacterium
ATTATAAGAAGAAAAAAAGGGCGAACCTACGGTTCGCCCTTTTCCCAGATTTCTTTTATTAATTAGTACCTCTAGTACCTCTGTATTTGTTAGAAACTCTTGATTTAATACCATTAATAATATCTGAATTATCAGTCTTTTCGGTATTATCTCTTCCGTTTGAAGATGAATCTTCTTCAACCGGAGTTTCTTCAACTGATGCTTCTGAACCGCTACCAGCTTGGAAACCAGTAACAGCACCTTTTGTAGAATCAACAAATCCAGAAATTTGGCTATATGCACCAATAGAACCGTTTACGCCACCAGTTACATCTTGTACCGAAACTTGTTTAGTTGATGTATGAGAAATTGCATTTCCTTGAGCATCACGTTTTACAATAGGTGTACCATTTGCATCACGTTTAATCGAACCATCTTCATTCTTTTCATATTCGTATGAAGTTTCACCGTTTACAGAGAATACATTTGTATTAACACCAGTAGAAGAAGCAAAATCTGCCGCACTACCGATAGTACTCATACCACTTTGAATCGTTCCTAAAATATCACCTGATGATGCAGCTTGATATGTACTAATACCACTGTTCATTGCAGACGCTGTACTTCCGATTGTACTAGCGACTTTACCATCTCCAAATCCTGCACCAGCAGAAACCATACTTAAACCACCTGTTACCATGCCTTGAATATCACCGTTTACGGCAGCCATTGTTGTATTAAATGTTGCTGATGTTGCAGCAATGCCTTTTTGAACATTTTCAAATGTAGATGTTAAATTACCAGCTTTATCTAAGCCTGCACCCAAGCTACCTGCAAATGACATTGCACTACCTGCCACAGATAAACCGCTTGAGATAGCACCTGCCCAGTTACCTTGTGCAACGGCAACACCTGTCAAACCAGTTTGAGCTGCTAACGATACGCCAGTACCAGCTTTTTCAATAGTTTCACCAGTTGTTTTTGTTGCTTTACCTGAAGCATCAAGGCTAGCACCTGTACCTGTCAATGTAGCACCTGCACTAGTAGTAGAAGCACCAGATGCAGCTGTAGAAGCACCTGCAGCTGTAATCGGAGTACCAATTCCAAATAATGCACATAATGGAGCACCCAATGAAGTTAAACCAGCTCCGATACCTGTCAATGCAGCACCTGTACCTGAAACTGTACCACCACTAGCATTCATAGCAACACCTGCCGCTGACAAACCGATACCAACAGTTTTTGTCATGGTACCTGCCATTTTAGTATATTGTCCATATTGATTTGCCGTTGTTAATGCTTCTGATGTCTTAATTAAACCTTCATTTGTTTCTTCACCTTGAGCTGCAAACTCTTCAGCCTCTGCTTGTTGAGCTTCTACACCTTCAAGTCTTGCTTCAGCATCTTCAGCTTGTCGTGCCGTTATATTTTGAATAACATCTTGGACAGAAGATTGACGTCCTTCTAAGTCACCCATTCTAGATTGAATGTCTGCAGCACGTTGTTCAAAATCAGATGCATCTTCAGCTACATCTGAAGCACCTTCAGTTGTACCAGTTTGATTACCAGTTGTTTGAGTAGGAGCCGCTGTCGGATTAGCTTGAGGTGCTGGAGTTGTTGGCGGTGTTTGAGGAGCTGTTCCTGTAATTAAACCACCTGCACCTTTAGCTTTTGCAGGAGTAGATTGAGGTGTAGGACCTGCTGCGGCTGCACCTGTTGTTAAAGAGTAAGCACTTCTAACACCTGCACCCGTACCATCTGATGCCGGATCAACTGCCATACCCATGCCATCAGTTGCAGGAGCTGTTGATGTAGGGGTAGCACCGCTTTCATCAGCTTTTGTTGCAACTTCACTTGCTAATGCTTCCATTTCTGCATTCAAGTTTTCCATTTCAGCACCAATATCTGTTAATTCTTCAGTACCTTCTTCCGCTTCAGTAAAAGACTCTTCAGAATCTTCAACATAAGTTTCAGCTTCTTCTGTTAAAACTTCACCTGCTTCTGTATATAAATCAGTTTGTGCTATAGCAGTTTCACTGGATGTTGCTAAAAGTTCTGTTTCTGCATCAAGTTCTTCTACTGACATGCCTTCATTTGCTGAGTTTTCTGCATCTGAAACTTGATCATCAGCTTCATCTTCTTGAGCAAAACCTCTATCTACTTCATCAGCTGCGTGATCAATGTCATTTTGACCATCTTTTATTTCACCTTGTGCCTTTGTAACGTCTTTTCCGCCCTGAATAACATCTTTACGTTGAGAGCTATTTAAAACTCTTATACCCATAACTTTTTTATTTGCAAGTTTGTTTGCATTAAAAGATTTTGGCATTTCTAATTTAACATTATGTAAATCGTTTGTAGGCATGGTCAATCCTCCATTGAATTTTGTTAATCTATTTTATAATTCGACTAAAATTATTAAAAACTTTAACGAATTTCGAGAAATATTACATAAAGTTTACATAAAAGTTTATTTACATTAATATCCTCTCTTA
>CAZKJV010000175.1:0-2460 GCA_964553175.1 uncultured Muribaculaceae bacterium
GCTGATAATATTTTCATTTTTCTTTAGTTTCTTTTTCTTTTTTTATAAAATTACGACTTTTTTTCTTCACTTTTTTTGATTAATTGAATAAATGCACTTTCCATATCGTTGACATTTGCTTGTTGTTTTAATTCTGTTGGAGTGCCGATAGCAACAGTTTTACCTTTGTAAAACAGGCTTATTCTGTCACAATATTCTGCCTCGTCCATAAAGTGTGTTGTAACTAAAATGGTTACCCCTTTTTTTGCAAGTGCTGTAATGTGTGTCCAAAAATCTTTACGAGCTAAAATATCGACGCCCGATGTTGGTTCGTCTAAAAATAAAACAGGCGGATTATGGATTAATGCTGATGCCATTGAAAGTCGTTGTTTTAACCCTAATGGTAATTCTTCACTTTTGTCATTTGCATGTTCATTTAATCCAAAAATTTTTATTATTTCTTCTACTTTTTCGGCTCTGTTTTCGTGTTTTATTCCATAAGCTGCGGCAAAAAAGTTTAAATTTTCTTTTACTGTTAAGCTTCCATATAATGAAAATTTTTGAGCCATATATCCAAGGTTAGAACGTGCAAGTTCTGGATTTTTTCTTATATCAATTTTCATTATTCGTGCAGTTCCGTTTGTTGGTTTTGCAAGTCCGCACATCATTTTGAATGACGTAGATTTTCCAGCTCCGTTTGGACCAAGTAATCCGAAGATTTCGCCTTTTTTTATTTTGAAAGAATTATTTTTTACTGCATAAAAATTTCCGTATTTTTTCTCTAAATTATCGGCTTCAACCGTAAATTCTATATCTGGAGCGTTATAATCGTAATTTTTTGCGATAAGAGATTCTTCATTTTTAAATCCACCCATAAGTTCAATGATTTTTTCTTCAAATTCTTTTGTAGTAGGTGCTAAATCGTGAGGATTCCCTTTGTAAATAATTTTACCTTTATCAATCACAACGGCGGTATCAAAGCTATGTGCCTCATCAAGGTAAGCGGTTGACCATAAAACCGTCGTTTCAGGATTAATCATTGCTTTTACCATTTTCATTAAATCTCTGCGTGAAATTGGGTCAACACCAACAGAGGGTTCGTCTAGCAGTAAAAATTCGGGATTTCCTAAAAGCGTGCAAGCAAGTCCGAGTTTTTGCTTCATTCCGCCGGATAATGCTCCTGCAAGTCTATCTTGAAACGGCGTTAGGCTTGTAAATTCTAACATTTTTTCAAAATCGTGTGGTTGATTTTTTAAGTCCGCATATAATTTTAGATTTTCAATAACTGTTAAATCTTCGTATAAACCGAATTTTTGTGGCATATATCCGATATGTAGGTTTAGTTCATTTTTTTGTGTTGTTGGATTAAAACCAAGTACAGAAATTTCTCCATTATCGGGTGTTAACAAACCGATAATAGTTCTTAAAAGAGTTGTTTTTCCTGCTCCGTCAGCACCGATTAAACCTGTTATTTTGCCCTTTTCTATTTCAAATGACAAATTATCTATTGCAACGGTAGAATTAAATTTTTTTGTTAAATCTTTAATCGTTACCGTTTTCATTATTACCCTTTGAGTTTAAGTCAATTTTAATGGTTACAGGCATTCCTTGTCTTAAGAATTCGTCATATTCTGTTATATAAACTCTTATTTTATAAACAAGGCTTGTTCTTATGTCTGTGGATTGTACTGTTTTTGGTGTAAATTCCGCAACCGGTGAAATATATCCAATTTGTCCTGTGTATTCACGTTTTTTGTCTGTTTGTGGGTTTGTTGTATCTGTGTAAACTTTTACTTTTTGACCATATTTTATATTACCTAAATCTGTTTCGTTTACGTAGGCCCTAACCCATACTGGTTTTGTTTTTGCCATTGTGTAAACAGGTTGACCTTTTGCAACGTTACTACCTGCTTCTTGAATTCTTATCATGATAATTCCGTCTTCAGGTGCATATAATTTTGTATAATTTAATTGGTTATTTAAATAATCTTTGTTCGCAACAGCGGATTTGTGGTCAGCAATTGATTTGTTTTGGGTGTTAAGTAGAGTTTCTACCTCTTGTTTTGAAACAGTATTATCTTCACCCAAAGGAGCATATCTATTATATTTGTCTGTTGCATCTTTTTGTAGTGCAAGTGTTCGTTCAACTTCCGCTTCTGCTTTTTCAAGGTTTAATTTATAATCGCTATCATCAATTAATGCAATAAGTTCGCCTTTTTTAACAGAGTCGCCTTCTTCTTTGAAAAGTTTTGAAATTAATCCTGAAATTTGGAATGACAAGTCAACTTGTCTTATTTCAATGTTACCGTATAAAGTTAATTCGTTTGCGTTCTTGTGGAATTTAGATTTTATAAAAAATCCTAATCCGACAATTAATATTATTGCAATGATAATAATAAGTTTCTTTTTCATTTTATATTCTACCTCCTACGGCTTTATACAATGTGTAATAATTGATTAATTTTTGAGTTTTTGCTTTTG
>CAZKJV010000176.1:0-2436 GCA_964553175.1 uncultured Muribaculaceae bacterium
ATTTTTTTTATTATATTATGTTTATATATCCGACTATTAATAGGTATTTTCAATGGGTGATGAAGATAAACAGTTTGATGCGACACCCCAGAAACTTCAAAGAGCAAGAAAAGAAGGGCAAGTCGTAAAATCAAAAGACTTCTCAACAGCGATTTCACTGTTGGTTCTTTTTACTGCGATTAATGCTTTAGCACCATTTATTTGGCATCAAATTACGCAACTTTACGTTCTTCTTTACGAGCAGATACCAAATGCTCATGTCGAAACTGTCGGGTATTCGTATATTTTAACGATTACACTTGTTCCAACAGTTTTGATTATCGGCCCTATTCTATTTTTGGCTTGGGCTATTGCTATTCTTGCGGATTTTTTACAGGTTGGACCTCTTGTGGCTACTGCACCTTTAATGCCAAAACTTGATAAATTAAATCCGACTAAATATTTTAAAAATATTATGTCAATCAAAACTTTATTTGAATTGTTTAAAAATATTTTAAAGGTTACGATTTTAGGTTTTATCGGTTGGTCAGTTTATTCTGCACACTTAGAGGATATTTTGCGATTAGCCTCTATTGATAACAACTTTGCAGTTCTTTTTGAATTTGGTAAACTTATTGTAGAATTTATTTTTAAAGCTTGTTTAGCCTTTTTGGTTATTTCCGCTGCCGATTATGGTATGACAAAATGGAAATTCTTAAAAGACCAAAAGATGTCATTTAAGGAAATTAAGGACGAATATAAAAACACAGAAGGTGACCCAAATGTTAAAGCTGCATTACGTCAACGACGTATGCAAATGTTACAAAAAGGCATGATGGATGCTGTTCCTGAGGCTGATTTTGTTGTCCGAAATCCTGTTCACGTTGCTTGTGCGTTAAAATATGATCAAGCTGAAATGGAATGTCCTGTTTTAGTTGCAAAAGGTTCAGAACTTTTGGCAAGAAAAATTATTAAAATTGCAGAAGAAAATAATGTTCCTGTTATTGATAATGCTCCTGTTGCGAGAGCTTTGTACCGTATAGTCGACGTTAATCAATACATTCCACCTGAATTATATAAAGCTATTGCAGAAATTTTACTTTTTGTGTATAATTTGAAGAAGAAACCAAGATAATAAGTTTTATTTTGTGTTAAAACCGGTTAAAAGATGCAAATGCAAAGTAATACAAAATTAAATGAATACATAGAAATAGTTCAAAAAGTTGCTAAAATTGAGCAACGTCGTATTCCTACGCACATGGTTGAGTATGAAGAACTTGTAAGTATTGGCATTATTGCCGTTCAGTCCATGATTAAGGGTAAAACTGATGAGGAACTAGAACGTTATAATTCAGCATACATTGGTACTGCTGTTCGTTGGGCTATTAGAAACGAGTTAAGAAACCGTTACAAATGGTATTCTTTAAAACATAAAAAAGAAGAAGATGGTGAGGCTCCAGCAGAAACTGATGAAGATGGTATTGAAGTTACTCCGTCAAAAGTTAGAGAGGCTGTTTATGAAACAATCCTTTCTATTGACAGTTTAGCAATGGCAAATTCCGATAATGATTCTCCTTTTGATTTCGTAAAAGATACAAAAGCAATGCCTGATGAGGCTGCTGAAATTACTGAAATGGGTCGAATGATTAAAGAGGCAATTGCAACTTTACCGCAAAAAGATAGAACCATCGTTGAGTATCGTTTTTACAGAAATATGCAAGTTAAAGAGATTGCAAGACAAGTGGGTTTGTCATCTTCTCGTATTACTCGTATTGTTCAAGCTTCTTTGAATGCTGTAAGAGAGTATTTAGAAGCTCACGATCAACACGATTTTTAGGTTATAAAATATCGCCTGTAAAAAATTCTCGATTATTAATTACTAACGCACCGTCGTCAGTGATTTTTTCGGCTATTCCTGTTATAGTTTCATTTAAATCCGTGATTGTTATTTCTTTACCGATAAAATTTATGTATTTCTCATAATCTTTTTTTATGTGTGTGAAATTTTGCTCTAAAAAAGTCTCGTAATCTTCAAAAAATATTTGCGTAAATTTTTGTAGGAAAACTTTTTTATCTATTTTTGTGTTTGTTTCAATGTTTAATGAGGTAACTGGTTTATTAATTTGAGTAAAATCTTCCTTTTTAGCGTTTAGATTTACTCCAATACCGATAATTATTCCTTTAAGTTTGTTATTTTGAAAAATTGTTTCAGCTAAAATTCCTGAAATTTTTTTATCGTTTATTAAAATATCGTTTGGCCATTTTATTTTTGGTGAAATTTTGTATTTTTCAAAAGTTTTTGCAAGTTGTAATGCTGTATATTGCGTTAAATTTGAGTAAACAGGCGAAATAGTCTTTGAGGGTTTTAGAACAATTGTCATATATAAATTTTCTGCACCTAAATCTACCCAAATACGGTCAAATCTACCTCTACCGTGTGTTTGATGAGTTGTGTAA
>CAZKJV010000177.1:0-2420 GCA_964553175.1 uncultured Muribaculaceae bacterium
ATGCAATGACAGTCAATGTTATTAATGCAATCGGTCAAAATTTGCTAGAATATATTGAAGATTCAAATAATGGATTTAGTACAAAAAGGCTCGCAAACGGCTAAAAACGGTTTTAAAAACGAACAAGATATTTGTGATAAATTTAATAATTGGAAAAATGATATTGAAGCCAAAAATTGGCTAGTAATAATGAATTATAATTTAAAAGAAATTGAAAGTGTAAATGCAGTTGTTTTACACGGATTTAAAGCTGATGTTAATGTTCAAATTAAAATAAAATTAAAAACAGCAATTGATACTGAAAATATACAAGTAAAATTAGTATCAAATAAAAAAGGTTTAAATCAAATAAAACAATTATTTTAACAGATATTATAAAAGGTCGTGGGCAATTTAGTGCTGAATGGGTACTGGTTGCACAAAAAATAAAAAATAATGCTAGATGGATTTTAGTTAATATTAACGAAGCTTTGCAACATTATTCTAATGGCGAAGTACAAATTAGTCCAAAAGGTTCATTATACTTGGGTAAAATCACAATTCAACGAAAAGGTGTAACGGTAGAGAAACCGCTAATATGTTGCAATTTAAACTTGATTCGACACAATTATTTGACATTTAAAACTACTTTTTCAATTTGAATTGCATAATAAAACTATCTTTAATGTTTTCGGGATCAATTCCGAAATCATTATCATTTATTATATAAATATTTTCACCGTCTTTTGCAAGACCTTCAATTTTCATATTTTTTGTAATTTTATCACTTGAAGTTAATGTTCTTAAAATTCCAGTGCGTTTAAATATGCCATTTTTAAGGCTTATTTCATTTATAAAATGTTTGTCATAAAGTCTTTCTGCTACATAAAATTTGTTTTCATCAACAAAAGTTACTGCACTCATTATACTGTTATCAAAAAAGTTATATTCAAAAACTTCTTCAACAGTTTCCGTTTTTATATTGAATTTTATAATGCTAATATTACTTTCATCTTGCAAACCTGCTTGAGTTAATACAAAAATATTTTCATTGCCGTCATAAGCCATACTTTCAAAACCTAAATTTTTTCTGACTTTATTGAACTTTTCAGGCAAAATATATGTAATTTTTGGATTTTTTATTTCTGAATTTTTAGGTGCAAAACGTTTTACAACTTTTAAATTTTTATCTAATTTGATTATTGATGGATAATATTCATCTCCAAGCCAATAATTTCCATCTTTATCAATAATAAAACTTTCAATATCAGCACCATTAATATTAAATGATAACGCTTTACCATTTTTGTCTAAAGGAGTGCTGTCTTTTTCAGATGCAATCGGTATACCGGAAAGCTCTTTTATCGGTAATGTTTCAACAATTTTCACTTCATTATTTTCTAGTTTGAATTTAACTAAATAAGTTGTGTAATTTTCGCATAAAAAATTTCTGAATGTTTTACCGTCTTTGGCAAAATCATCAGAATTTGGACCTCTATCTGTTATTGCATATAAATAACCGTCTTTAAAATATAAATCAGAAAATCCGCCTAATTTTATATCACCACAAACAGTAGGCAAATTATTAATTGAAAATTTTTGAACAAATTCTAATTTTGTAGATTTTATAAATAAACAATATACTATTAAAACAAGCAATATGATTGAAAAAACACTATTAATTTTTTTTAGCATAAAAACTCCTTTTTTTTAATGAATTATATCATAAAAAGTTGACTTTAAACGAAAAAAACATTAATAATAAATATATGAAAAAATATCTACTTACCGCATTATTATTAATATTTGGATTAACAGTAAACGCCGAAGTTCTTCAAGGCGGAGTTTCTTATGACGTCAATTCTGCACGCTCAGAACTTATGGACGGAATTTCATATACAATTGATTCACAATATGTGAATGGGTTTTATTATGACTCAGAACACGAACAAAATGTTAATTATATTTTGCAAGGAGTCACCGAATTAAAAGATAGAACTCTTGCATATTTTTCAGATAATACGTATGCCGTTTATAAACACAATGACCCGTATCACGTGTATTACTATGACGGAAACGGAGCATTAAATTATGTTGAAGAAAAAGACGGATTAAACTATCCGTATAAAACCTATAAATATAACACTTCTAAAAAACTTGTGAATATGAGTATGCGAGTTTCAAAATCCGAAACGTTTATTTATTCAAAAGACGGAAAACTACTTGCTCATTGGGTTAAAGATAAAGCCTACGACGAACAAGGAAATGTTATTATGAAAAGAAAATATGTAGAATAAATTTTTTAAATATTATTTAAATCTTTTGTTTCTATATATTTAATTTTCTTGTCTCTTTTAATTTTAACGGCTTCTTTTTGTAAATTAAATAATAATTCCTGCATATCTAAAAATAAAAATTTTTGTATATCTTTTACATTAATT
>CAZKJV010000178.1:0-2352 GCA_964553175.1 uncultured Muribaculaceae bacterium
GTCTGTCTTAAATAGTCAAAGCTTCGGTAATTTAAGGTTTCTAAAAATAGGGTTTTTATTGCTTTTTGGGTGTCGTCGGCAAATCCCTCTTTTAAAACTTTTTTTGAACGCCATTCAATTTGTTCGTCTGTTAAGTTATTTTGGATAATTAATGAGTAACGTCTAAAAAGTTGTTGTAACAATGATTTTTTTGAATTATAACCCTCAAATTTTATGTCTTTTATGATATTTTTAAGCATAAATTGAGAAACTTCTAATCCTATCATATTGGGGCTTATTGCAGTTTTACCTGTTTTAAGTTTGTTTTCTAAATATGCCCAGTTATCCATTATTGTGTTGTAAACTAATCCAAAAAAAGAATAAACTTGCATTTTTTCAATGCAGTCAATATTTAAAAGCTCAAAAGTTTTTTCGCAAAATTTTTCTTTGGCCGAAGAATTATTTACAAGCACTAAAATTTCGGAAGCAGATATGCCCGAATTTAATAATCGGGCATATTCTTCCGCTAAAAGTTGGGTTTTATTTGATGAAATTGATGCTTCAATTAACATTTTCTTGTTTTTATTTCATCTAAAATCATTTCAACAAATTCATCAACTGTTTTTGTTCCGATTTGACCAACGCCTCTTTGTCTTACAGCAACAGAATTTGCTTCTTGTTCTTTGTCGCCTACAACAACAACATAAGGAACTTTTTTATCTTGAAGATTTTCTCTTATTCTGTAATTCATACTTTCTGAACGGTCGTCTAGGTATGCTCTAATACCGTTTTCTCTAAGTTTTTTATAAACTTTTTCAGCAAAATCAGCGTGTTTTTCGTTAGAAATTGGAACAACTGAAACTTGAGTAGGAGCAAGCCAAGTTGGGAATGCACCTGCAAAGTGTTCAATTAATATGCCGTGGAAACGTTCCATTGAACCGAAAATTACACGGTGTAACATAACTGGAGTTTTTAATTGACCGTCTTTGTCTTGGTATTTAATATCAAATCTTTCAGGTAAATTAAAGTCTAATTGAATTGTTGCACATTGCCATGTTCTACCGATGGCATCTTTTACTTTGAAGTCAATTTTTGGACCGTAGAAAGCACCGTCACCTTCATTGATGTCGTATTTCATTCCACGTTTGTCCATTGCTTCTTTTAAGCCTGCTTCTGCCAAATCCCAGTTTTCTAATTTTCCAACATAACTTTCCGGACGAGTTGATAATTCAACTTCAAAATCCATTTTGAAAATTTTCATTGTATCTGCAACAAAATCGATAATTTCGTTGATTTCGTCAACTAATTGTTCAGGTGTACAGAAAATGTGTGCATCGTCTTGAGTAAAACCTTGTACACGAGTTAAACCTGACAAAGCACCTGATTTTTCACGTCTGTAAACTGTACCTAATTCAGCCATTCTCAATGGTAGTGAACGGTAAGAATGTCTTTGTGATTGATAAATTAAAATATGGAACGGACAGTTCATCGGTTTTACAATGTATTGTTCGTCTTCTTCGTTTTCTTTTTGGATAAAGAACATGTTTTCTTTGTAGTGGTCGATGTGTCCTGAAAGTTCCCACAATTTTGATTTTGCAAGTTGTGGAGTTTGAACGATTACATAACCACGTTTTCTGTGTTCTGTTCTCCAATAGTTTTCAATTTCTTCTCTTACAGTGTAAAGATTTGGGTGCCATAAAACAAGACCGCCACCGATTTCTTCTCTTACTGAGAATAAATCAAGTTGTGTACCTAATTTTCGGTGGTCACGTTTTTCAGCTTCTTCAATCATATGTAAGTAGTCTGCTAAATCTTCTTTAGTCCAAAATGCTGTAGCGTAAATACGTTGTAACATTTTGTTTTTTTCGTTTCCACGCCAGTATGCACCTGCAACTTTTAATAATTTAATAGCGTTTGCTTTGATATAACTTGTATTAGGAACGTGAGGACCTGCACAAAGGTCGTTGAATAATACGTTTCCTTCTTTATCTTTTGTTAAATATAAAGTCGGTGCATCGTTTCTGTGTTCTTCTAGTAATTCTGCTTTATAAATTTCGCCTTGAGATTTGAATTCTGCAATTTTTGCATCAACATCTTCAACTGAATATTGTTCAAATGTAAGATTTTGTTTTAAAATTTCTTTCATTTTTTCTTCAATTTTTGTTAAATCTTCAGCTGTAAAAGTATGTTCGTCCAAATCAAAATCGTAGTAAAAACCTGTATCAGTTGCAGGTCCGATTGCTAATTTTGCGTTTGGGAATAAACTTTGAACTGCTTGAGCCATGATATGAGAACAAGAGTGTCTTAAAGTATGTAAAGTTTCATTGTTTTTTTCCATTACTATCCCTTTCTATAAATCTATATATAATATAT
>CAZKJV010000179.1:0-2322 GCA_964553175.1 uncultured Muribaculaceae bacterium
CTAATAAATTATTTAATTTTTCATAATTCACAGACAATAATTCTTTTAAAACACCCTCTTTATTTCCAAAATAATAATACAAAGTAGGCTTTGTAATCCCTGCTTTATCACACAAAGCTTGAACACCGACAGCGTCATAACCTTGTTTTGAAAACAAATCAAGAGCGATATTTAATATTTTATTTTTATTGCATTTATTTTCCATAACTAAATTGTATACCGAACGGTATACAAAGTCAAGAAAAAAATACAACATTTAGAGGATAACTTCTTTTTGTTTCTTTTTTAGAATAGGTGTGTGGAGAAATAATCAAAAAAAGATTATTGGGGAGAATGGATATGGCTATTAGTATCAAAATTGTAAACGAATACGTTGATGAAGAATTTGAACCGCAAAATAACGGTGAAATTTCAGACTCCATCACACAAAATTGGACAGAACAAGCATTAGAATGTTACCAATTAGGTTGTGATTGTTCAAGATGCTCTATTTCTAAAGGAAAATACTCTTTTGTTTGTCAAATGCCAAAAGTTGTAAAAATTCTTTTAAAAATGGGTAAACCGACATCAAGCGTAAAATTAATGGAAGCATAAGTCAATCAAATTTGCTCATCAAATTTTGTGCAGCTGTAAGCATCGGATCAATACTGGTAGAAAACGGCGGAGCATAAGTAATATCGTTGCCAAAAAATTCTTTAATCGTCATTTTAGACAACAACGCACCTGTTAGGGTATTAATCCGCTTATCAACATCACCTTGACCCAAGCCTTGAGCACCTAATAGCTTTTGTGTCTTTTTATCTGCCGTAAGTTTTATTATAATACTTTCCACATCTGGCATGTAGCCTGCTTTATCATTTTTTCTTACAACAACAGAAATCGGTTCAAAACCGTATTTTATAGCTTGTTTTTCAGTTAATCCAGTCATTGACATTGTAAAATCAAAATATCTCGTAACAGCAGAGCCTAAAACCCCTTCAAAATAATCTGTTTCACCTGAAACATTAATTGCACAACAACGTCCCTCTTTATTTGCGGTTGAACCTAAAGGAATCCAACAAGGAGCTTGGGCCACTGCGTGAAATTTTTCAACACAATCACCGCAAGCATAAATATCTTTTATATTCGTTTCCATTTGAGAATTTACTTTTATCGCACCAGTAATTCCCAATTCAATTCCCGAATTCTTTACTATTTCTACATTTGGGCGAACTCCAACCGACAAAACAACCATGTCCGTTTTAATTTCTTTACCGCTTGAAGTTATAATTTTTTGGACTTTTTTATCACCCTCAATTGATACTATCGTTTCGTTGTTAATTATCCTTACTTGTTCAAGATTTTTTTGTATAACATATTTTTGAATAATTTCTGATAAATCTTCGTCAAATACAGGCATGATAGTATTTCCCGATTGAATAACATTCACCATTAATCCTTGTTTTACAAACGCTTCAAGTAATTCAATTCCTATATAACCACAACCTAAAATAACCGCATTTCTATTCTGTAACACGGATTTTTTAATATTTACACCGTCATTTAATGTTCTTAAAGTAAAAACATTTTCTAAATTTAAGCCGTTAATATCAGGGACAAAAGGTTTTGCACCCGTTGAAATAATTAATTTATCATAATTATCGGTAAACATTTCTTTTGTATCTAAATTTTCAATAATAATCTCTTTTTTATCAGGATTAATTTGTTTTACAAAATGCCTTAAATTTACACTAATATTTTGTTTTTCATAATCCATCGGTCGTCTTATAACAAGAGTTTCAATATCCTTTATAGACCCTGCAATATAATAAGGAAGTCCGCACGCAGAATAAGAAACATCATTATCCGATGTATAAATTACAATTTCCCAATCCGGTCTTAAACGTCTTAATTTTGCCGCCGCTTTTGAACCAGATGCAACAGCACCTATGATTATAACTTTCATAAGTACATTCTAAAAATTAAATAACTTTTTACTATTGCATAATAGAGTAATTTTATAAAAAAGAACAAAAAAAAAGTTCCTTGTGGAACTTGTTTGAAATTTTCTTCTTTAGGAAGGAAGTGTGTAGGGTAGGTTAGTGTGTAGTGTGTGTTAAATGTTCTCTCTAATTTATCTCTCGTTCTTTTCTCGTCTTCACTTTAAACGGAATATTAAAATCTCTCTCGTAATCTCTGTGTTTATTTAATGTTTGTCAGATGACTTACATATATATAAAGTATTTTTGAAAAGTCCGATTTCAGAGTTTGATTTTTTTGTTACAATCCGTAATATTAGTTAGAAAATAGCTTATTTTATTGAATTGTAGTATAATTTATTAT
>CAZKJV010000180.1:0-2298 GCA_964553175.1 uncultured Muribaculaceae bacterium
ATGTTTATCTGCAAAAAATATTTACATACAAAAATATTTTAAACATTATTTGTTATAATTATAAAAAAATCAAAGGAGTTTTTATGTTCAAAGAAATAAAAAATATTTGTTCGCCCAAAGGAGAACTTAGCGGTAGTTCATTCATTATAAACTACTTAATTATATTTTTGACAGTATTAATAACAAATTATCTTGGACTATTCTTAAGCTTTCAAGCAAACAAATATGGCGAAATATTAATATTTAAAATATTTGCAATAATTTTGCTTATCGCAACAATTTTCTTATTAATAATTACAACATTTAACTACAAACGCCGTTTCTTAAACATAACAAACAACTTACCAATAGCCGTAACTTTAGCAATTATTTTCGGAATACTTTATGATTTATTTTCAATGTTCATATTTTTCAATCCGATAATATTTGCTCTTGGAAAAATCGGTTTTCCTATAATTTTTTCAATAATTCCACCTTTTAAAGCCGACAAAAAAGAATATTGGCAAACATTTTTCAATAGAATAAAAGCTTCTTTAAAAACAAATATCGCAATATTTGTAATTATCATGTTATTTTTAGATATTATTCTTTTAAAATGCTCAGAAGTTAGAAACAATAAAATAAGTAAAATTATACCAAATGAAGCAATGGAAAACCTTACTATTAATCCAATTTCGGCATATTCCGGCAAAACAAAAAAAGAAATTTTAGAATTAAGAAAAAGCTTTGTAAAAACTTCTATTTTTACAGCAAAAAATTATGAACCAAACGAAAATATATTCGGAAGAATTCAAGATAATAGAGCTTGGTGGGGAATTAATGACTCAATCTGCTACACTCAACTCAACAAAAGCTTAAACCGTAACGAAAACTCAAAAGAAAGTCGTTTTATAAATAACCCTAATATCCTTGTTGGAGTTCAACTTTCAAAAAGTTACAACAATCAAGACGGAAAAATTTCGAACTTTTGCAATGACAAATCTCTTTTGATGATTCCCGAAAAACTAAGCTACGACAAAGAGCATAAACTAATCATTGCAACCTACAAAAGTTCTGAAAACTTTTTAAGAAATAAAGGTAAACTTGTTCACTTCTATATGGTAGGTCTAAATGCAAGAGATTTTGGTTACGACTGGATTTATGCAAATAACTCTCAAAATATCAAATTTTTACCTCGCACACTTGAACAAAATACAATTGATAAAAAGCCTAGAAAAATAAAAACATTTATTGCATTGGCTAACAACTGCAATATCAAAGACGGTTGCAACAATAACATAGCATATCAACCGGAAATGGAATTTATTTTCAAAGATTTTCCATCAGAAGTAACTCTTAGTCTATGGAAGAAAAAACCGTTATTCAAAAATCAACCTGCAGACTTTTATTTTAAGATGATTTTTGAGTAGGCTTAAAAAACTGTTTAAAATGATTACGTAAAATAATCATTACAACGCCGACTAAGATAAAAATAATTCCAATTACACTATTGATTGTTAACACCTCATGGAATAACAAAATACCAATAGTAATCGCTGTTATTGGCTCTAAAGCTCCTAAAATTGCTGTCGTTGTCGGTCCAATCAAACGAATTGCCAAACTGATTGTTTCTAAAGCAATAACTGTTGGGAATACAGCTAGAGCAATTACACATAACAATATTCTCCAATCACTTATTGGTTGTAAATCTGTACAGAATTTAACATTTAGCATAAAGATGCAAAACGCAAATAACATTACATAAAAACTAAGTTTATCATGCCTCATATGTCTTAGAGGTTTTAAATTTTTAACTAAAACAACATATAACGCATCAAAAGAAGCTGACAACAAAGTTAAAAACACGCCTTTAAAGTTTAAATCGTCATTAATTCCGCCATCGAGCGTAAAAATACCGGCCATAACTAAAAATAATGCAAATATTGAGGTTTTTGTAAGTCTTTCTCTAAAAAATATTGTAGAAATCAAAGCTACGATAACAGGATAGACAAACAAAAGAGTACAAACGATACCCGAATCCAGATATCTTAATGCCTCAAACAAAGCAATTGATGACGATGCAAAAACTGTTGCCATAAAAAATAAATAAAAAAACTCTTTTAACGAAATTTTAAAATTTGTTTTTTTGAATAATTTTAAAACAGCACCATAAATTACAACCGCAAAAATGTATCTATAAAACAAAACAGAATTAACATTCATGCCCATTTTATACAAAGGCAAAGTAAACAACGGATTAACTCCGTAGCATACTGCAGCTGTAATTCCATTCAAAATTCCGTTAACTTGATATTTTTT
>CAZKJV010000181.1:0-2294 GCA_964553175.1 uncultured Muribaculaceae bacterium
GTTTAACCCTGATTGGGCTAAACACGGTTATATACAAGTTTATACAGGTGATGGAAAAGGTAAAACAACGGCATCTTTAGGACTTTGTTTGAGAGCCTTAGGACGTAATTGGAAAGTGCTTTTAGTGATGTTTACAAAAGGTGGTTCTAATTATGGAGAGTTGGTTTCTTTGAAAAAATTATCACCGGAAATTAATGATAATTTGACTGTAGTTCAAGCGGGGCTTGATAGAATTGTTTATTCTGATAACGTTAATCACTCGGATAAAGATGCAATTTTAAATGGTTGGAAAATCGTAAAAGAGGCTATAAGAACAAACGCATATAATCTTATAATAATGGACGAGGCTAATATTGCTATAGATTTGGGTATTCTTGATGTTAATGATGTTGTTGAAACATTAAAAAATAAACCCGAAGAAATGGAAATTGTTTTGACAGGTAGAAATGCAAAGCCCGAAATTATTGAGATTGCTCATTTGGTGTCAAAAATCGAACCAATAAAACATTATTGGGATATTGGTGTAAATGCCAGAAAAGGTATTGAGTATTAACCCTTAAAATTAAAGGGTTTTCAACATTTCAACAATTTCTTCTGCTGAATTTGAGTTTTTTACAACGAAGAAATTGTGAGAAGTTTTTTCTCTTACGTAATCTAAATTTTTGCCGTCTAAAAAGTCTTCAGAAAAGGCTTTTAACATAATTGACGGGATAATTGTAATATCTGATTTTACATTTGAAAGAGCGTTTACTAAATCATCAGAGGTTATCAATCCCGCAACTGTAATATTATTGCCCCAATATGTTGATTTTACTGGAATATATTCGCAAGTTAAATTTTGAATAGTGTTTAGCCCGTCGCAAATGACTTTCATTGCCGGTTCAGCAGCGAATGATGTTGCCAAAATGATTTTTGTTTCTTTTTTTATTGATTTTGGTAATTTTAAATTTTTAAAATCATCTATTAAAAGTCGTAATGAGCCTACGCCATCACTCAATTGTGAGAAGTTTCCATAGTATTCGCTTGGGGGAATTTCTTTGTTTGCAAGTAAAAAGAATTCATCAGAACAACAAACACCTTTGAATTTTGATGAAATTTCAAGAGTTGTTTTAGCAACTTTTTCATCTACTTTTTTTAGTTCGTCTTTTCTAAATTGGGTCAAACCGACAGGAACAATTGCCACTGATAGAATATTTTTTAAGGATTTTAAGTCTTTTAGCGTTCGTTCAAGTTCTTTTCCGTCATTATAATCAGGGCATAAAACGATTTGACAATGAATTGGAATTTCTTGTTTTTCAAGCCATTTTAGATGTTCCATAATTTTAGATGCGTTAGGGTTTCTAAGCATTTTTGCCCTAAGTTCAGGATTTGTGGTATGTACAGAAACATATAAAGGTCCTAAATGCATTCTTGAAATACGTTCTTTGTCTTCGTCTTTTAAATTCGTCAATGTTATATATGTTCCTTGCAAGTAAGATAATCTGTAATCATCATCTTTTATGTACAAAGTATCTCGTAGTCCTTTTGGTTGTTGGTCTACGAAACAAAAAATACATTTGTTTAGGCAAGGTTTAATTTTGTCAAAAACAGCTGATTCAAAAATTATTCCAAGTTGTTCGTCATAATCTTTTTCAATTTCAATTTCTTCTAGTTCTCCGTTTTTTCTTTTTACGGATAAAACGAGCTCTTCTGATTTGCAACAAAATTCATAGTCGATTAAATCTTTCATTTCGTAATCGTCAATAGAAAGAATAATGTCGCCTTGTTCAAGTTCAAGGTCTTCCGCAATTGAATTGGGTTCTACGCTACTAACTATTGCGGGCATTTTCTTTCTCCAAATTTTCGATTAATGAAATTAAATTTTGATATTCGCAAATTGAATTGTCTAAAACAACTCTTTGATAGAACGTTAGGGGGGTGTATTCGTCAGCAAGAGTGTTTTCTGCGTTAAATTTATGCTCCATTGCTTTGTTTTTTAGTTTTAAAAACATTTCGTTTGCCTCTTCATTTGATAAAAATGAAGCACAAGACAATTTTATGCGAGCGTTTGAAAAGAATTGAATAGGATTTTCCGATAAATCTTCAAGTAAAAGACGTTTTAGTTCGTTTAGCCCTTCATTTTTTATTGCGTAAAAACCTGATTCTTTTCCGCCTTCGGACATTGATTTTCTAGAGGTGATAAATCCTGCTGATTCAAGTCTTTTTAAGGCTGGTTTAATCGCTCCAAAACTAGGCTTTGTGTATGCTGAAAAGATGTCTGAAATGCTTTTTTGTATTCCGTACATCGTTAATTC
>CAZKJV010000182.1:0-2289 GCA_964553175.1 uncultured Muribaculaceae bacterium
ATATATTTAGAATATTTCAAAATATTTTTTTAAGACAAATATCGGAGATAAAAACGTGAATAAAATAACAATTCTAATACCTGTGTATAATGAGGTTAACACTTTAAGAATAATCCTTGAAAAGGTTGAAAATACTGATTTTTGCGGATTAGAAAAAGAAATTATTTTAATTGACGATTTTTCTACTGACGGAACAAAAGAAATTTATCCGTCATTGCCATATAAAGTTTTGTATCATGATGTAAACCAAGGCAAAGGTGCAGCATTAAGAACAGGGTTCAAAGAAGCCTCAGGAGATATTATCATAATCCAAGATGCAGATTTGGAATACGACCCTATTGATTACAAAGATTTAATACAACTTATTTTAGATGACAAAGCAGACGTTGCTTACGGAACACGTCTTAACGGTGGAAAACCATCAAGAGCCTTTATGTTCCATCATTTAATGGGCAACAAATTGCTAACATTTTTAACAAATGTTTTATACAATACGACTCTTACTGACATGGAAACTTGTTATAAAGCTTTTAAAGCCGATTTTATAAAAGACATCAACATCAAGTCAAACAGATTTGATTTTGAGCCTGAAATTACCGCTAAAGTATTGAAAAAAGGAGCAAGATTATATGAATTACCTATTTCATACTACGGTAGAGAATACGCAGAAGGCAAAAAAATAACTTGGAAAGACGGTTTCCACGCAATTTGGGCTTTAATAAAATTTAGATTTACAGACTAACTTTAACAAGTAAAATATAAAAGTAAACAAAATTTCCGATAGGAGTCAAAAATGAAAAATTTAGTAGTTGGTGCAGGTTTAACAGGAGCTGTTATCGCAGAAAGAATTGCGACAATGCTTAGAGAAGACGTAACCATTATTGATAAAGCGTCGCACGTTGGCGGTTCTCATTATGATTACGTTGACAAAGAAACAAATATCCTTGTACACAAAAAACACGTAAATTTTTTACATACAGAACATAAATTCATTTGGGATTATTTATCAAAATTCACAAAAATGACTCCTGTAACATTCAGACCTAAAGTTTACATTCAAGGTAAAAATGTTACAATGCCTTTATGTTTGAATACCATTGAACAATTATTTCCAGAAGATTTTGCAAGAACTTTAACAAACAAATTAATTGCAAAATTTGGTTATAATCAACAAACAACTCTTGCGGAAATGTACAAAAAAATGGACGAAGACTTAAAATTTTTAGCATATTATTTCTATGAAAATGTCTTTAAGCCATACACCGTAAAACAATGGGGCGTAGACGAAAATGCTCTTCCTGCTTGCGAAGATACTTACTATCCATTTTATATCAGTACTGATGATAGATATTACAAAGAAAAATATGTTGCAATGCCGGACAAAGGTTGGACTGATTTAATTGATACACTTTTAAAAAGTAACAAAAACATCAAAGTAAAATTGAACACTGATTTTGCAGATATTAACCCTGAAAAATTTGATAGAATTTTCTTCACAGGTTCTATTGATGAGTACTTTGATTACAAACACGGTGAATTGCCATACAGAAGTATCAACATGGTTATTGATGATACAATCGCACAATCTAATTACAATGGCACATACAATTACCCATACGAATATGATTTTATCAGAAGTAATTTCTTTGCACACTTTATGTCTGATAGAAAATACTTCACAAATAACGAAATTCTAGGATACGAATATATTGAAGAATTTGAACTTGGTAAAAACGAAAGATTTTACCCAATAAACAATAACATTTCAAATGAAATTTATGAAAAATATTTGAATGACGCAAAAGAACTTAAAAAAGTATATTTTGCAGGACGCTTAGGCGAATTTAAGTATTATGAATCCGATGAACTTATCAGACGAGCTTTTGAAATTGTTGCAACTCTTGTTAACCAAAACAAAGATGAAGAAGATTTAACTATTGATGAAACTCCGGAAAATGAAAGCGAAATCGAGGAAAATGAATACGAAAATTAATGAAGAGTATCTTTCATACGTTGATTATTTAAAATCTATCAATTTTGATAAAAAATTAGAGATTTTAAAAGAAAAATATGCTGACAAAAAAATTATACTTTTTGGCATTGGTGTTCTTTTAGATGCTATTTTGGATAATTACCCAATAAAAGAGTCTTTAAACGTTATCGGCATTAGTGATTCTCGAATAAAAGAAGAAACAACAAAAGAATACAAAGGTTTTAACTTATACAAACCTACCGCACTAAGAGCATTAAATTTCAACGTAATTTTAGATACAAACATTATGTTTGAAA
>CAZKJV010000183.1:0-2266 GCA_964553175.1 uncultured Muribaculaceae bacterium
AGCAAATTAACATATAAATTTTTACTCATATAACCGCCAATACAAATATCGTGATTTCCTGGGACAGTGTAATACGGATATTTTAAATTATTAGCAATTTCTAGAAACATTTTTAGATTTTTTTCAAATGGGACATCAATAACATCACCAGTAAAAAATACGAAATCTAAATTTGGAGTTTCATTGATTTCGTTAATTGCATCAGTTAAAAGTTCTTTTGAATTTGCGGTTAATCGATAACCTTTATTGATACTATCATTTGAAAGATGGTTATCGCTTATTTGTGCAAATTTTAACGTAGTAGCACCTTGAGCGGTGTTAAAATACATTTGAATACCAAACGCTGTAACAACGACTAACGCTGACGTAGTTAAAAAATTAAATATTTTACTTAAACAACTCGGTTGCTTTTTTCTTCTGCTCATTTGAATTAAATCTCGATTCTATCAAATTTTTAGTATTGTTATAGCCTGCATTATCGTCTAAACGTTCATACAAACTCATTAAAGCTAAATATAAAGGTTTTGCATTTGGATAAACTGAAATACCGTTTTCCAATGTCTTTATTGCTAAACTAATCTTTGAAATATTATAATAAATACAACTTAAATCAATATAATCTTGATATGTAACAGGGGTTATTTGAAGTGCTGTATTCAAGTATTGAACGTATTTTTGTTTATCATCTAAGGCCTTATAAACTTGAGATAAGTTGTAATAATAAATAGGTCTGCGATTGTCCACTACAATTGCTTTATTAAAGTTCAAAATAGCTGTTTCATAACGTTTTAGCATCAAGTTACACAAACCAATGTAGTTATAAATTTCAGCATATTGATACTCTGGTTCAATAATTTGAAAATTCAACAAAGCTGTTTGATAATCTCCTGCATTAAATTGAATTTTTGCTAATTCCAATCTATAAGTGATTGTTGGATTTAAGTTAAATGCCTTTTTCATGAATTTTTTAGCAAAATTATAATCACCCATCAAGTAATAATTTTTTGCCATAAGTGAATATGCAAAATCTGAATTAGGATTTAACTCTAAATAATTCTTTAAAGCAATTATTGATTGGTTATATTTATCAGTTTTAAAATATGAAATTCCTAAAGCTAAATATGGTGGAGCAAAATTAGGATTTATATCAATAGAATTTATATAGTGCTGAATTGATTGAGGATAATCTTCAATAGAAGTAAAATAATCACCCATCAAATAATATGTCCAATAATTGTTTGGATTTACTTCAAGAGCTTTTTTCAAATAATCATAATGTTTATCCATGTTGCCTTTTTGTTTGTATAACAAAGCTAAATTGATATAAGGTTGCGGATAATATTTGCTTACTGAGGCAGCTTTTTTAAAGTATTTTTCGGCACTATCAAGATTGTTTTTCATCCAATAGGTCATACCCAAATTGTTGTAAGCAATATAATTTTTATTATCTATTGAAACAGCACGGAAAAAGCTTTGAATAGCACTGTCATATTCATCGTTAAGATAATATTGTTTACCTTGTTTATTGTAGTATTCCGAAGTATTTTCAATTTTATATTTATCTGATTTTGGAATATCTAAAATTGCCAAATCTGTAATCGTTTTTTGCTTAGCAAGAATATTTGCTGTTCTTGATAAATCATCGTTTGTTTCTTGAGGGATTAATTTATTTTTAAATTGAATTGCTTTTGAGTATTTTGGATTAAGAGTTAAAACATAATTTACATATTCTAAGGCTTTTGCAGTATCACCTGATTGAAAATAATTTTGGGCAATATCAAAGTAATCCTCAACTAATTCATTGGAATTACAAGGCAATATGAAAAAAGTTAATATTAAAATTAGTATCCCCAGTTTTTTCATCGTTAGTCCTGCTGACTTAATCTTATATCCTCAATTACACTCATCATTTTTTTAGGTTTGCACGCTGAACAAGAATTCCATAACAATGTTGTTAATACATCATTAGGATTTCTGCCTACAAAATTACAGTTACACTCCCCTTGAACCATATTTTTTGAACCATCAACTATGCTTGAAAAATGTTCACAACAATAGCAAATTTTTAAATTAAATCCGTAATCATTCAATTTTGAAGTCAACTCATTTAATGCTTCAACCATACGAATTTGTTTACTTGAAGTAAATTTTTTCTTTTTAAAAGTAAATATTACTTTTGCCATTCCATTTTCTGAAATTAAGTCAAGCTTACACGGTATATTAGATTTTCCGTTTGTTGCCATAACTTTTACGGAATATTTTTGAA
>CAZKJV010000184.1:0-2264 GCA_964553175.1 uncultured Muribaculaceae bacterium
ATATTGATGTATAAGGAGATAAATATGACAGAATATGTTTATTTTGAAGAGAGGTTTGTACCAAAAGAAAAAGCTTGTATTCCAGTTATGACACACGCATTTTTGTATGGAACTGCGGTATTTGAAGGAATAAGAGCATACTATAACAAAGATGAAAACAAAATGTACATATTTAGACCTTTTGAACACTTTCAACGACTAGAGAAAAGTGCAAAAATCCTTTATATGGATGCATTACATTCTACTGAAGAACACGTTCAAATTTTAAAAGAATTATTAAAAAAGAACAATTACAAATCTGACGCATATATTAGGCCTATAATTTACAAATCCGCTGACAGAATTGGTCCTCATTTGATTGATAATCCTGATAAATATGTTTTATTCTCATTCCCAATGAATGATTATTTCAAAAATGACGGATTAAAAGTTTGCGTATCTTCTTGGAGAAGAAACTCTGATAACTCAATTCCACCAAGAGCAAAAATCAATGGGGCTTATGTAAATGCATCTTTAATTTCAACTGATGCAAGATTAAACGGATATGATGATGCAATTGTACTATCTCAATCCGGAAAAGTATCTGAAGGTGCAGCAATGAATTTATTCCTTGTTATCGACGGGAAACTTATTACGACAACAACAACATCTGAAATGCTTACTGGAGTTACAAGAAATACAATTATACAACTTGCAAAAGAAGTTCTTAACCTTGAAGTTGAAGAAAGACCGATTGATAGAAGTGAATTATACTGTGCTGATGAAGCATTCTTTACTGGCACAGGGGCTCAAATTGCACCAATTACATCAATTGATAACAGAAAAATCGGTGATGGTAAAATTGGTAAAATAGTTTCTGATATTCAAAAACTCTATGATGACGTAGTAAGGGGCAAAGCTCCAAAATATAAAGATTGGTGTGTTTGCGTAGATGATTAGTTTTTTAGGTGAATGTGTTAAAAATTTAATCATAAGCTTGAAATATCTTTTTTCAAAAGAATTGCGTTTGAAATCGGTCATTTCACAAGCTGCGGCAATAAGTTATGATTCTTTGCCTATTTCAATGATAATCTCGTTTATTGCGGCTGCTGTTATTGCAATTCAAGTATCAAAGCAGTTTTTAATGTCTGGTGCTGATACTTATATTGGAGGAACAATTGCAATTGTAATTATACGTGAAATCGCTCCAGGATTTGCTGCTTTGGCAATCGGAGCAAGAGCAGGTACTTCAATTTCAGCAGAAATTGCAAACATGAAAGTAACATCACAAGTTGATGCAATAAAAACATTAAAAGTTGACCCCATCGGTTATTATTTTACACCTAGGATTGTTGCAGGTATTTTAACTGTTCCTTTAGTTGTCATTATGGCAGAATTAATTGGAATTTTAGGCGGTCTTTTTGTTTCCTTTGGTACAATTGGACTTCACCCAAATAGATATATAAATTCTGTATGGCTATGGCTAAGTACTAGAGATATTTACATAAGTTTATTTAAGGCGTCAGTGTTTGGTGGATTAGTCGCTTTAGTTTGTGCAACTCAAGGTTATATGACAAAAGGCGGTGCTAAAGAAGTAGGAACCTCAACAACACAAGCAGCTATCAAATCTACTGTTTTTCTTTTGATAGCTGACCTGTTAATAAATTTAGTTTTCTATGTTGGTTAATTAAGCGTCTTCTGATGTTTCATCTTCTAAAGTTCTGTAATCCAATAAACTTGAATCATTTTCGCTTACAGATGTTTCATAGAAAGTTGACATTGATTTCAACATTTGAGTTCTGTCAGATTTTCTTTGTTTTTCAACTGATGACTCAACACCATAAGCTTGGATTTCAGCATTAGTAACTTTACCGTCTTTGTTTTTATCAATCTCATTAAAATGTGACATAACAGTATCTAACAATGAAGAAGACATACCTGTCGCAGTTCCTAATGATGCAAGTTGTTCCATTGTCATACCTTGCATTGTCAAATTTGTCGTGTAAGTATTCAATTCATCAGGCGATAGAGTACCATCGTGGTTTTTATCCATAGATGAAAAATTTGTTTGAATATATGATTTAAAATTTTGACCTAAACCATTTGAAGTTAATGCAGTTGTTGCATCATTAGTTGCCAAATTCTTTAATGTTATACCATCAGAAAAAGCACTTGATAATACTGAATAAGTATTACTTAAGCCTGAATTCATTGATGTAAATAATGATGTTCCGTCAATCATTCTACCCATAATGCTCTCCTTTATATTTCGTACATATATATAT
>CAZKJV010000185.1:0-2263 GCA_964553175.1 uncultured Muribaculaceae bacterium
ATTATATAATATATAATGGTTAGTGTTTTGATTGTTACCATAATAAGCATATCACCCCTTTCTTGACGTAAGCACCGTCAATTAATAAGGTTATGTGATGTCTACCTGCTTTTATTTAATTTTCAATGTTCTTTTGTACGGAAAAATTGCGGGCAAAATTTTTCGCCTACAAAACAAAAAGTAAAACTATTTAATCTTATTTTTTTAACAATTTGCCAAAAATTCCGTCAGGTTGCAAGAAATCAAGAGTGATTTCAATATCTTTTGCTTCTTGCCATAATTTTACGATTTTGTTTGACGCTTTTTTGACTTCAAAAATGTCTGCAATAAGCATTTTTTCATTAAAACTGTTTGACAACATAACAAATCTTTCTTCTTTCTTAATTGTTCTTTATTACTCTCATCATGAAAATATCATGGTAAAAGCATGCTCAAATCCTCTAATTAGATGAACAAGGAATGCAATCAGAAATTTTTACTTTATTTTTTATGTAAGATTTTGTTTTAAATCGGTTTAAAAGTCCATATAATCTAAGATTAGACATTTTTAAAAGTTGCCCGTCACCACAAACAACGGTTAAGGATTTTTCTTGAGGATTTTTGTTTGTAATTATTCCTGTAGATGTGTGTTCTGTGTCGTTTTCCATAATCTCAAGCGAATACGGATTTGGGATAAAAAATTTGTTGTTATGTTCAAAATAAGTTTTTGTCCAGGGATGAAAAGCTCTGATATGAGCGGAAATTTCTTCTGCTGTTTGATTAAAATTAATCATTACATCATCATTTGTAATTTGAGGTTGATATGTCGCTCTTTCTTCACTTTGGTCAACAGGGATAATAAAATCGTCCGCAAGCATGTTTAATAACTCCGTAACGGCTGAACGTGCGGTTAAAACGGTTCTTTCTCTAAGTTCTTTTCCTGTGTCATTTGGTTTTATTTTAATTGATTTTTGTAAAAGAATTGGTCCTGAGTCAAAATCTTCACTCATCAAATGGAATGTAATACCAGATTTTTCTTCTCTGTTCCAAATTGTTTGCAAATAAGGGTTTGGACCTCTGTATTTTGGCAAAAGTGATGGGTGAGCGTTAATCATTGCAATTTTTGGTAATTGAATAATTTCTTTTTTTAATTTTTCAGACCAAGTTCCGACAAGCACAATATCCGGATTAAGTTTTAAAAGTTCTTTTTTAAAGGTTTCTGAATTTGCACTTTTTGCCTTTATTTCAGGTAAGTTGTAACTTTTTATATAACTGTATTCTTTTGATGGAAGAAAAAAGTCTTTTAATTTTCTATAAATTGTGCAAGTTTTTAGTCTTTCGTACCTAAAAACCCCAACGATTTTGCACTTTGCGTCAGTTGCTCCGATTATTAAATTTGCAAGCATATCGCTATGCCCTAAAATTACAACTCTAAACATTCAATATCCTTTGCGATTTGTTTTTTTAATTCTGTTAACGAGTCAAACTTTTTCTCATCTCTTATTTTATCTAAAAAGCTAACTTTTATACATTTTCCGTAAATATCTTTATCAAAATTCATAATATGGACTTCTAATATTTTTTGATTATTTTCGGTAACGGTCGGTTTTGAACCGTAATTTGCAATTCCGATATAGTTTTTGTCGTCAATATTAACTTCTACTGCATAAACTCCGTTTGGAAGTTCAATAATATCTTGTGGAAAAAGTAGATTAGCAGTGTTAAAACCTAGTGTCCTTGCAAGTTGTTGCCCTTCTATAACTTCGTTTTTTACGTAAAAACGGTATCCGAGCATATAATTTGCAGTTTTTAAATCTCCTTTAAGCAGAGATTCTCTTATTTTTGATGAGCTTATAATCCCGTCTTTTATTTTAACGGGCTGAACTTCGGTATATTTGTAGTTATATTCTTTTTGCATTAGTTTTAAATAATCACTATTTCCGCTTTTATTGTAGCCAAAATAATGATTATAACCAGATGTAATCATTTTTGGGTGAAGATTTTCAACTAACATTTTTAAATAATTTGATGCGGTAATTTTTGAAAAATCATCGTTAAAATCTAATAAATATAAATAATCTACGCCTAAATCTTCAATTTTTTTTATTTTTTCGGATTTTGTTAAAATATACTGTTTTTTCTTCTTTTTCAAAAAAACGGCAGGAGCTTCATTGAAAGTTACAAGGGCAGATTTTAACCCGTTTTCTTTTGCCAGTTTAACGCCTGTTGAAATAACAGCTTTGTGTCCTTGATGAATTCCGTCAAAAAATCCAAGGATTACAGA
>CAZKJV010000186.1:0-2236 GCA_964553175.1 uncultured Muribaculaceae bacterium
GATAATATAACATAGTTTTCTATAGATTGCAAGTACTTTTATTATCAAAATAAATGTGTTTTTTTTAATTTTTACGTAAAATTTGACAATCTTCATTTAATTTCATACAATATTTTTAATTCAAAATTTTTACATGAGGTGACAAACTATAAATAGTCAAGAGGTTTTAAAAAGGTGACTTTAACAGACCATCTGAATACATTGTATTTCATATGGGATAGCTAAATATATGTAGAACAGATATTAGTGAAGTTTCTGAACTCTACCGTCTACCCCCGCATCTCCAATGCATAGATGACTCTAATCAGTTTTTTCTACATGAGTAATAGCTACCCTATGTTTTTTGCCTTCTGCACGTTTCCTTGCATAGTAGGTTGCAAAGTTTATATCAAAGTGGATTAAAGAAGGAACTGTTGTATAGAAACTTACCTCTTAAAACACAACATAATTTGTCATAAGAAGCTAATTTCATATGAGCCATTTTTCGGCTGAACCATAGTTTTCAAGACGATAGATGGCAATTTTTGAAAGCCGCTCATTAAAAAAAGGTTGAATTCTGAAAAGGTATGGTCTAAAACATTTGTAATCTTCACAATGTAAAAAGAACGCTGACGAATCAGTCTGTTTCGTAAACGAATTAGTAACTTTAAGGAATACTTGTGGTAAAATCCTTTTGAATGGGGTTTATATTCGACCGTCATTAACCACCGTGCTATTGGTTCACAGTCAACAAAATCAATTTTGGTTCGCCTTAAAGTTGTAGACTTTTTATATTCCTTAATAAGAACTTGATTAACTTCCATGAAGCTTTGGTGAGCATTTTCAAGGATATGTTCAAGTTTAAGGGCATAATGGGCAGTTGATTCAAACCCTATTTTTATATCCTCCGGATTGGAGAGCGTTAAGAGCTGTAAGCAGATGTTCAAACCCGTTTTTATCGTTGTTGATAGTAAATTAGGGAACAAACTGCTGGTCAGCTGCAGAATGATACAACAATCCTATTTGTACTTTGAAATATCAATTCCAACAAAGTACATCAACATAGAAATATACTTACCGAAATAATATTTAGTACTGTTGGCTTTCCTAGAGAATTCGACTGTGTAATCACATAAATAAAAACTTCAAACGTTAACAAACTAATTATCAGTAATAGACAAAAATCTGTGATCTGAGTCATCTCTGAACAGACAAAAATTTAGTTAAATAGATACAGGTTCACAGTGCTTTAAGTATTTTAATGAGGTATTCAATAAACCCCAAAAGCTTGAAAGAAAGGAGACTAATCCATTTCTCTCAAAAGAGAGTAATTGGATTATACGTATATATGAAAAAAATTTATATTTTTATCGCATTTTTTTTAATCGAAATATTTATTCTTAGTGGATGCAATAATTCTGTTGAGCCACAACAACATGACCTTAAAACAAGTAAAATAGCTGTATTTCTTCCTGGAAAAATCGGTGATTTAAGTTGGAATGATTCAAATTTTGAGGGAATTTTGCTTTGCGAAGAACAATTAAATGTAGAAATTGAATGTATTACAGATGTTCAAGAATCGGAATTCGAGGTAATTCTCACTGAATATGGTGAAAAAGGATATGATCTCATCTGTGCTGCTGGTACACAGTTTGATGAACCAGTTAACGCAGTTGCTCCCCATTTTCCAAATACTATATTTTGTCTTATAAACGGAAAAAAATGTGAATATGACAATATTACTCTAATCAATCCGAAAGAATATGAAGCAAGTTATTTAGCTGCAATCATTGCAGGTTATCAAAAAGAAGAAATCACAGGTATTATTGCTGGTTATCCAAATGATTCCATGGAAGAACTTCTTGACATCTATGAAAAAAACACTAGAAAAACAACCGAAAAAAACGGCATTTTTTACCAAGAAACTTTGCGTGCTTATACAAACAGTTGGACAAACCGAGAACTTGCTAAGAAAATAGCTTTACAAATGATTAATAGTGGTGCTAATACATTATTTGTTTATACTAATGATGCTGGTCTTGGCTGTATTGATGCTGCTAAAGAAAAAGGAGCTAAAATCATTGGTTTTTCCAGCGATGCAACAAAAGAATTTCCTGATGTATGTATCGCTTCTATCAAATTTGATTTTGAAAAAATTTACGAACGCATCTTGACATTGTACCAAGACGGAACACTAACCAAACATAATGTACATAATCTTGGAGTTAAAGAAGATATCTTTGAACCAATTTATTCT
>CAZKJV010000187.1:0-2222 GCA_964553175.1 uncultured Muribaculaceae bacterium
GCGAATTAAAGTATTTTAAATCTTTAGTTTTTAATTTAAGTAGGTCTTTTATTTGTTTGAAATCTTCACAGATATTTTTAACTTTTTCGCTTTTATATTTTCCGAAAAACGACGGTTTCAATTCATTTAGTAATCTGAATTTTGCACGTTGAATACTTTCATACAAATGTTCATCTATTTCAGTTTTCATTTCGCATAAATTTATATAAACATTGCCAAGAGAAACTTTTGCTTGCATAACATTTTGTTTTTCCAAAGCTTTTATCGTATCTAAAATATTTTTGTCCAACAATTCATATTCTAAAAGTAATTTCTTTCTTTTTTCAGGTAAAACTTTTTTAAAATAATTCATTGTTTGAGTATAACCAACATTCATCAAATCCATGCGTTTTTCTTTTGACAAATTAAAATCTACAATTAAAACATCACCTGTGTTTATGGTAACAAAATCGTATTTATCATAATTTCCGTATGTTTCAACAATTCCTTTTGTTGCAATAGAAGTTACACAACTATAAACCGTATTCAAATAATCGATAGCATTTTTACCGTCTTTATCATAGTCACCCTCAAGACGGAATTCTAAAATCCTTTCTTTTGAGCCATACAAAGTATTTGAAAGTTTCCATAAAGGCCAGCTTTTTTGCAAATCACCATCAACCAATTCAGAATTTTCATAAATTATCGGAGTCATTAGCCCAGGCATGCTTGAAGAAATTCTTATTGCTGTTGCAATTTCAAAATCGGGAGTTTCTGTTTTTGAGAACTCTTTACACTGAAAATTTGTCAAATCTGTGGTAATAATTACCAAATTTTTATCTAAATCTTTAAATTTTACAACAGGATTTTCGCCTTTTTTATAGTTTTCTCCATAAAACTTCTTTTCAATCATTTCTCTAACCCAATCTAAGAAAACTTCACCCTTTGACAAGGCAAACGCTTTTCCTAAACCGAAATGAATATCTCTAAACAAATCAAAATTAACTTTTAAAAACAAAGCTTTAATTTCTTCGGCATCATACCCAACAGCAAGAAGTCCCGCAAAAATTGCACCGACAGAAGAACCTGCAATCATGTCAATTGAAATTTCCAATTCATCTAACGCTTGAATTGCACCAATATACGAAACTCCTCGAATAGCACCGCCACCGAAAATACAAGTATATTTATTTGAATTAAAAGTCACTACTTATCACTCCTTTTATTAACCTCTTCAATTTTTACTCGATTTGGTCCTTTAAAAGTAATATTTGTATTTAATATCGTTTTTTTATAATATTTTAAATCCCCGTTTGGTGGAATATAATCTTTACGAGCAATTTTTGAATCTACAAAAACTCCATAATTTATTCCCTCAAAAACTAAAGCCCAATCAGAACTTCTAGATAAAATAGAAAAAATTGTAGGATAAGATTTTTCCATAATAATTATGTCAGGTCTATTTTTTTCAAAAATATCAAATGCACCCTCTTTTACAGAATAAAACTTTCCTAAATCTGCAAGTAAATAATCGTCATAAACTTCTTCGTATCTACCGTCCATATAGATTTTATTTTGAGGGTACAATTTATATGACGCAAAACTACCAATACCAAAATTAGTCAATAATTTACCCTCAATACGATTTGCTCTTATGAATTCAACTTCCATAATCGGATAAGCACTGAAATTAACCATAGGTCTGTAATCTTTTATTACAAGTGCAACAACTGAGTACAATGTCAAAAACGCAACCAATGACGGAATACACCATTTTGGAAAATTGAATTTTTTAAACGCATCTAAAACATCTTTATAGCAATAAACAGTACCTGCCAAAGCAAAGAATGGCATCATTTTTACATGCATTACGGCAAGCGTAAGAGTTGTTGCCATAACTATAAATTTTGTTTTATCTGCCTCATTATAACTAAAATTTCGTTTAACTTTTAAAAATTCTAAAATCAAGTAGAACAATGCCATAAATTTAAACGTTAAGAACAAATGATAATTATACTTTGTAAAAATTGGCCACCATTCCACAACGTCAGGTCTTGGCATTGTAGTTGCTTTTAATAAAAAGTGAACAAACTCAACACCATAAGGATTTATAAACAACATTAACGGACAAATAATTGTCGCAATTAAGTAATGTTTAAAAGGCTTTTTGTTTAACGCTTCACCTATTGTATACATTGCCAACAAGCCTAAGCCCGAAACAACGCCACCATGGACATTCCCCC
>CAZKJV010000188.1:0-2222 GCA_964553175.1 uncultured Muribaculaceae bacterium
TTTGCATATTGTAACCTGTAACGTAACAAAAGGCAATAGAAATTCAAAGGGTTTGAGTGAAAAATTGAAGATGATGATGTATAATGTAAAGGTAGGAGAAAAATGAAATGGCAAAAACAATTGAACCAAAATTAAAATTAATAAGTGAATACTTAAAAATTGAAAAAAATGAAGCATTTGTAATTCCAGAATATCAAAGAGCATATTCTTGGGATAAAGACAATTGCGACAAGTTATGGCAAGATATAACTGATTTTATTAATTCTTCAACTAATGATCCGTACTTTTTTGGAACGATAATTGTTGATTGTTCTGAAACGGACAAATTTAATTTGATTGATGGACAACAAAGAACTACAACTTTTTTGCTTTTACTAAAAGCGATGCTTATCAGAATTCAAGAAATTTTAAAACAATTTAATGATGATATTGATTCTAAAACTTTAAAAGTTGGACTTGAGGCAAGAAAAACGGCTATTTTAAAAATTCTTTATAAAACTGATGATGAAGGAGCAAGCGAAATAGAAGAGAATTGGAATCTTGTAAAAAACATCACATTATTGGAAAACAAGTCTATTAATGAACAATACAAAACAGAGCTTCATATAATTTTAAATGCAAGAAATTATGAGTTTGCTGAAGAATCTTGCTATAAAATTCCAAGAAGACAGAAAAAAAATAAATACACAAATTTCTTTAGAAATTTTAATTTTTTTTATGAAAAATTATCTGAGCTAAGTGATTCGGATTTAAATCTTTTTGCAAAAACTTTTTTGTCAAAATGTCAGATAATAGAGATCCGAAGCTGGCAAATTGAACAAGCAATTACTATGTTTAATTCATTAAATTCAACAGGAATGCCTCTTTCTGATTCAGACATTATTTCTGCACAATTATATTCAAATGCAGGAGAAAACAAGCAGTGGTTCAATGATAAATGGCGAGAAATTTGTGAAATTGCTTCAAGATTAAGCACAAAAAAGATAATTGATATAAATTCTGTGCTTCAGCAAAATATGTACATTACACGTGCTTCAACAAAAGAGTATATGAAAAAAGGCTATCCCGATGTTACAACTCCAGGATTAAGAAGTTATTACTTGACTCTCCATAAAGAACTTTTGAAATCGCCTTCGGACTTATGCGAAAACTTTGAAAAAATAGCAATAATTTGGGATGACATACAAGAATTTTCAGTAGTGAAATTGCTTCTAAAATTTAATGAAAACATAAAGTTATATTTGATTTCATATTTATATCGTTTCGATCCTAAAAGACTTTCCGAAAAAATAGTTTCCGAAATCTCTGAGATTCTCTTAAAGTTGTTTACAATTCTAGAGTTAGTAGACGCTGGATATTCTAGCACAAATTTCAAAACTTTCTTATTTGCAGAAAATATAAAACTTGTTGATAAAAACTGCTCAATTAAAGAAATCAAAAAAGATTTCAATATTCATATTTCTAAAAATTGGGATAAAGATAATATTAAATCTATACTTTTAGGCTATGAAAAAAATGTTCTTGTTTTTCTAAATGAATATTTATATGCGAAACAGAAAAATAAGCCATTTGATTTTAAAGAAAATGTAAATATTGAGCATATTATGCCAGCAAGTGGACATAACATCGATTCAATCAGACAAGACGCTGAAATTGAATCAAAGGAAGAATTTGATTCAATCGTAAATAAACTAGGAAATAAAATTCTTTTGGAAGAAGATATAAATAAATCAATTGGGAAAGATTGGTTTCAAACTAAAAAACAGAATTCTATTTCTGAAAAATCTGGTTATAAAAACAGTTCATATAACATTGCATCAGATTTAGTTAACTATCCTAAAAATACATGGACAAAATTTGATATTGAAACTGCGACTGACAAAGTTGCGGACAGAATAATAAACTTCATATTTGGAGAGTAATCATCATGTCCACAATCACAATCCAGCAATCCGGCATAACCTCCATTCCCGCCGATGCAATCGTGAACGCGGCGAACTATGGGGGAATGCAATGTTTTATGAATATCTAGCTTCCGATTTGATAAGAAGCACATCTTTGATAGAAAATGTTATAAGCAGAAATATCTTTTGTTTCACTTTAATTTGATTTCAATTTATAGATTATAAAAATCCCCGTATTTTTGTATCCTCATTGCAAACTGTCTTGCTTTTTTGCGACTTTTCTTTTTAGAATTGTTTAATATATAAGGAGAACTTGGA
>CAZKJV010000189.1:0-2205 GCA_964553175.1 uncultured Muribaculaceae bacterium
TTCATTCAATAATTGCCATGTTTTGAGGGGTTTGTTAAGTTTTGTTAAGATAAGTTTTATGCAGTAAAATTAGCCCTTTACAGCCCCTTCATTTTCACCGGAGATAAAGTATTTTTGCATTGCTAAAAAGAAGACTAAAATTGGGATTGTAGAAAGGATTGAGCCTGCTGCGATAAATCTCCAATTAGAACTAAACATTCCTTGTAAATTATTTACGCCGACAGGTAATGTATACATAGATTCTTTTGTGAGGACGATGCTTGGCCATAAGAATTCTCCCCAAGATCCGATAAATGTGAATATTGCAAGAACTGCTAAAGATGGCTTCACCATCGGTAAAAGAACTCTAAAAAATACTTGAAAAACGTTACAACCGTCAACAATTGCAGCTTCTTCCATTTCTTTTGGGATTGTCATAAAAGCTTGACGCATTAAAAATATTCCGAATGCACTCACTGCAAACGGCATTACAAGCCCAAGATAGCCCATAAAATTGTTTACGGTGTCCATCATATTCAATTTTATTGTAATGAGGTATACGGGCAACATAATCGCCTGAAATGGAATCATTATTGTTGCTAATATTGCAAAAAAAGTGAATTTTTTACCGGCAAAATTCATTCTTGCAAGAGGATATGCTGCAAGTGAAGATAAAATCAAATTTAATACAACCGTAGCACCTGCAACAATCATACTATTCCAAAAGTATGCCATAAAGTCTACTTTTTTCCATACACCGATGTAATTTTCCCACGTAAAATCTGTAGGAATTATTGTCGGTGGGTACGCAAAAATATTTTCACCAGCACCTTTTAAAGAGGTTGAAATCAACCAAATAAATGGAAAAATCGACAATAATGATATAAAAATCAAAACAAAATGTGATGATAATTTTTCAAGTAATTTTTTCATTTAAAATTAACCGCCCGGACACATGCTTTCCCAATCAATGTCGTCTTCTTCGTCTCCTGGTTCAGGAATTTCGTCACCATCTTCCAACATTAACATTAATTGTAGTTTTAATTGATGTTTATAATTTTCACGAGCTTTTTCAATAGTTTTTGCACAAAATGCAAAACTTGGAATTTCTTTTATTTCTATATACCAATATGGATTACCGTTAAAATCAAGGTCAGTTCCCTCAATCAGGGTCCAATCAAGGTTTAAATAGTAATCTAAATCTTTATTCATTAGCAAAATCCTCACTTAAAGGTTGATTTATCATTATTCCTTCACCACCGATAACTTCAACTTGTTTCCCGTCAAGTTGTAAATATAACGGCAAATTTGAATTTATTTTAACTGTTTTGATTAATTGAAATAATCTTTTGTATAAACTATCTGTACCGCCACCGTTTTCAAAGTCCGAAGTTAAATTAATAACTACTCTTGATGGAGATTCTGTAATTGAAATAAGTCTTGTACCAGCAGGAATTTCAGAGTATACTCCTAATTTTTTTTCTTTTGCAGATGGACCGTTTATTAACGCCTTAACCGCAAATTTTAATTTTGAACCATATTCTGGGATATATTCTCTTTTAACAGCTCTATAAACTTCTTCACCATTTGCGTTGTGTGCGATAAAATAAACATTTGCAACTTCATACACAATTTGTTCTTCTTCAACTTTTTTGTCGTCTTGTTGCTTTTCATCAACAGTTTCTTGGGCTTCTTGACTTGGTGTTTCAATAACGTCAGGATTACCGATAAAAGCCATTTTTATGTAAATTGCAGCTAATATTGCGACAATTATTAAACCTAATTTTAAAAATGTATTCATTTTATCTGCCCCTATTTACGTTTTTCACTTGTATTCTTTGGTATTAATATTGTACCATCAAGAGTCATTTTGTTACCACTAATATTAAAATTATTTAGAGCTAAAGTAGAATTTTTGTTGCCCATAACATCAACTGTAAAGTTCAACGGATTAATTAAATTTAGCAAATTAGTTATTTGAGTAAAATTCAATCTTTGATTTATTCCCTCTGAAACAACTTCAGTAACTTTGATTTTGCCGTTTTCTACTTTCATATTAGCCGCTAAATTCATATTAAACGGAATATTTTTATTAAACATTGCCTCAAATATATAATCAGGACTAATTTTAGTCGCATTTATCTTGATTTCTTTGATTTGCTTTTCCATTTCTTTGCAAATATTATTCATAACACAATCTGTTTCTAATAATGGGTTGTATTTATT
>CAZKJV010000190.1:0-2186 GCA_964553175.1 uncultured Muribaculaceae bacterium
TCATAATATAATTATATATGAAAATTTTTACGTGTAAAACTATTTACATTCAAATTTTTTGTTGTAATATTATATTGTAAAATATAGGTACTCAGAGGTAAAACATTAATGTTAATTGAAGAACTTTTAGAAGCAACAGTTCAAAGCAGAGCCAGTGACTTACATATTTCTGCGGGTTTACCTCCTGTTATAAGAGTTGACGGAAAATTAATCAGAACTGACAGACCACCTTTGTCAGCTGATGACGTTGAAACATTATTGTTCCCTATGTTATCAAACGAACAAAGACGTAAACTTGAACAAGATTGGGAATTAGACTTCTCTTATGGTATTCAAGGTTTATCTCGTTTTAGGGTTAATATTTACAAAGATAAAGGGAATTTTGCTGCGGCATTCAGAACAATTTCATCAATTGTTCCTGCATTTGAAACTTTAGGCTTGCCTGATATTGTTAGAAAAGCTGCAGAAAAACCAAGAGGACTTATCCTTGTAACTGGTCCGACAGGTTCTGGTAAATCAACAACACTAGCATCAATGATTGACCATATTAACTCAACTCGTTCAGAACATATTTTAACGATTGAAGACCCTATCGAGTTTGTTCACACTTCTAAAAAATCTGTTGTTCACCAAAGAGAATTAGGTCAAGATACACGATCTTTTGCTAACGCTCTTCGTTCAGCTCTTCGTGAAGACCCAGATATTATTCTAGTAGGTGAGATGCGTGACCAAGAAACTATTTCGTTAGCTTTGACTGCTGCTGAAACAGGTCACTTAGTTTTTGGAACTTTGCACACATCTTCAGCTTCACAAACTATTGACCGTATTATTGACGTATTTCCGGAAGGGCAACAACAACAAATACGTATTCAATTGTCATCTTCTCTTGCGGCAGTATTTTCACAAACCTTGCTACCAAGATTACAGGCAGATGGAACTAAAAAAGGTCGTGTAATGGCTCAAGAAATCATGTTAGTTACTCCAGCTATTGCAAACCTTATTCGTGAATCTAAAGCAGCTCAAATTTATTCAGCATTGCAAACAAATGCAAGTATGGGTATGCAAACACTTGAAATGGCTCTTAAATCTCTTTATGTAAGCCGTCAAATCACTTTAGAAGATGCTTTATCACGTTCATCAAGACCAGATGATTTAAAACGTAGTTTATAATATATAAATTGATAGTAATAAAACCAAAAATCGCTTGTATTTTATTATATAAGCGGTTTTTAGTTATTTTGTGTTTGTAAATATTAAGAAATGTAAAGCTAATATTAATCAAAAAAGCAATTTTTTTGGAAAGAAATACTTTATAAAAGTACGAGGACTATACAAGAGGATTAAAAAAATGTCATTCTTAATGTTTGCAGCAAGAAAAATTCAAATCAAAAGATTAGTAAATGCAAAAAACTATGAATTAACATTAATAACAGAAGCAGCTAACGAAGCAGCAAGAAAAGTAGCAGATGCTCAAGAAGCTCAAACAGCAGCTAAAAATCAAGTAAGCGTTTTCACTTCTCAATTACAATCAGTAGCTCAAAATCAAGCATTATTAGCATTGAAAAACCAAACTGGTATTGATGCAAATTCAATCAATGCAAACAATATGTCAGCAGTTCAAACAGCATTACAACAAGGTACTCAAGCAGGTGCAGCATTAGCATCAGCAGTAACTTCAATCACAGATAGCATTTTCTCAGCACAAAATAAAGCAGAATTAGCAAGATTACAAGCTCAACAACAAACTTTAGATATGAGAAAAGAATCATTACAAACTCAATTAAAATCATTACAAAATGAATATCAATCTTGTGAATCAGCAGAATCAGAATCAGCAAAATCATTAGCTCCTAAATTTGGTTTAGCATAATAAATAAAAAATAAATTTCTCTCTCTCTCAATATATCTCTCAAAATCAATAATAACAGGCTCTTTTCAAAAGAGTCTATTATTATGTAAAGAAATGTAAAGTAACATGTACTAAAAAAAGCAATTTTTTTAGAAAAAAATACTTTATAAAAGTACGAGGACCACAGAGAGGATTTAGAAAATGTCATTCTTAATGTTTGCAGCAAGAAAAATTCAAATCAAAAGACAATTGAATGCTAAAAACTATGAATTAACATTGATTACAGAAGCAGCTAACGAAGCAGCAAGAAAAGTAGCAGATGCTCAAGAAGCTCAAA
>CAZKJV010000191.1:0-2139 GCA_964553175.1 uncultured Muribaculaceae bacterium
TTACTATTAAAAGTGTAATTTGATAATTTAATGATTTTTATGATTACCGTTTAATGCTCGGGCATTTTAATCTCTATTGTTTACTATTGAAAGTCAAATATGATAGTTTAATGACAACTTGTGCGACTTACGTGTTAAAAGTATTGTCATTGCGAGAAAATCTTTGATTTTCGTGGCAATCCAGTATCATGAAATAAATTCTCACACTCTATGTCACGTTGAATTTATTTGAATATATTTTCAAAAAAATACGCAAAAAAAAGCCTGTTTTCTTTTTGAAATCAGGCACATGTTTTTGATAAAACATTTTAAAGGTAGGTAGTGTGTAAGTGTGAGTTAGTTAGGTAGTTTAGTTAAAAAACTTTTTTATCGTAAATTTACTAATTAAACTTGCAATTTCAAATCAACTTTGTTGTTGAATGCAATCATGTTCATATACGAAAATAACATATCCGAACGATCAACAAATTCTGGATTGTTTTGTGTTGGAACTATTGCTCCGTCTACTGTTTCATTACTTAAACTTAATTCTGTTGTTGCCATACTCTACTACCTCGTTTTTAATTCTCACTCTTACTCCTATATAAAGTATTTTCAAAATGTTGAATTTCAGCATGAGTATTTTTTGTTACATTAGTTAACAAATAGGCTAAAACCATGATTTTTAGGCAATTTCCATGTTTTTTTTGTTTTTATATATATAGCAAGTATTATAAATTTTTGGTTCAAATGGTTAACGGTATCAATTCACAATCAAATATTTACGCATTAAAAGATTTAGTAAATCTTGCTAAGTATGCAACAGGCGTGCCTTTAACTAATTCTGCAGAAGAAAAGTTAACAGTTAGTGAAGTTGCAAATTATCCATCAATGCTTTGTGCTTATGATGGTTATCAATGGTTAAAAAATAATCGTGGTCAATATAAACAAGCTTTTTCTGAAGTAGTTAAAAATGGTAAAGCTGCAAATGATGTTTTGAAAAAAGCAGGTGTTAAAGGTGTTTTAAGAGTTTCTGATGCAAAAGAAATTCTTGCAAATATTCCAGATGCTGAGTCTTTAAAATCATTATCATCAAATGCTCAAAATTTATATAAAAATGCTCAAAAATTAGCAGAACAAGCTGTTGCAAATCCAAAAAGCAAAGACACTTTAAAACAAGCAATGAATTCTATTGCTCAAGCTGATGCAATTGCTTATGCTGAAAAAACTGCAAATCCAAAAGGTTGGTTCGGCAAAACTAAAAAAGCTTTAGGTATTACAAAAGTTGGTCAAGCTTCAAAAGATTTGTCAGCAAAATCAACAACTTTCCAAAGATGTAAAAATGCTTATGATAACGAAGCCGGTACATTTATGTTAGTTATTGAGGGTGGTGTTGAAGCGTTTACAAACGTTATTCCTACTTTCAAACAATTAGGCTTTAAAAAAGGTATGAAACAATTGGGTCGTTCAGCTGTTAAAACAATCGCATCTGTTGCAGGTTGGGTTGCAGGCTCAGTTGCTGGTTCAAAACTTGGTAGTGTAATTGGTGCTGTTGTTGGTAACAACAAAGTTGGTGCTGTTGTTAGTGCAGTCGCAAGTAAAGTAGGTTCTTACGCAGTTGGTACTGTTGGTCAACACTTCGCAAGAAAAGGTGCTGACAAAGTTCTTGGTAAATCTGAATTAGAAAAAGCAAAAGAACAAGAAGCAGAAATAATTGCTCAAGCAGCTTATGAAGATCCTGAAGTATTTGATGCATTAGTTCAACAAGCAGCAGAAAGATTAGCTATTGAGGGAGAAGATACTCCTGAATCAAAAGCCGTAAATGCTACTTTAAGAAATTTAGTTGCTCAAAAAGAAGCTGCCACTGGTAAATTATCACCAATGATGACACCGGAAGAAATGAAAGCTTATGCTGATTCTTTAAAATCAGAATCTGTTCAACAAAATAATATGACAAATCCTGTAACTGCAAATAAAAATGGTTACACAGGTTATATTCCATCAGCCGCAGCAGCTCCTATCAAACCGCAAGTTCAACAACCAGCTCAACAAGTTGAACAACAAAAAGCAGATGAAATGACACCTGAAATGAAAGCACTTTTAGCAAGAGCTGATAGAGTTATCGCAAACGGTTCAAGATATTTAGATAAATAATAATTT
>CAZKJV010000192.1:0-2116 GCA_964553175.1 uncultured Muribaculaceae bacterium
GAACGCAAGTTTCTGTGATAAGTGATTGCAAATCTGTGTGCCTCATCTCTTACACGTTGAATTAAAAACAAAACTTCAGAACCTCTTGGGAGTAAAATTGATTTTGATTGGTTTGGTAAAAATACTTCTTCTTCTCGTTTTGCAAGGCTTACAATATCAATTCCCGTAACGCCTAATTTATCTACAATTTGCATAACGCTTGATAATTGACCTTTACCGCCGTCAATGATAATTAAATCAGGTTTTTCCCAGCCATCTTCTCCAAGTCGTTTAAATCGTCTTGATAAAACTTCTTTCATTGATTTGAAGTCATCAGGTTTGCCCTCTGTTGTTTTTACCTTATAGCGTTTATACAAACTTTTTTTCGGCATACCGTTTACAAAACAAATTCCTGATGCAACTGTATTTGTACCTTGAATGTGTGAAATATCGTAGCATTCGATTTTGTGTGGAAAGTTTTTTAATTTTAGTTTTTCTGCCAAGTATGAACCAATTTCATTAAAATCTTTTCCAATATCAACTTGTGCTTGAATTTTTGCCTTTTCTAAAACATCTTTTGCGTTTTTATCTGCAAGTTGCTGTAATTCTTTTCCGGCTTTTGTTTTGCCATAGCTAATTTTAACTTTTTTGTGAGATAGAATTTCAAGCCATTCTTCATAAAGTTTCTTTTCACCAATTTCTTCAAGTGCAGAAGATACGATTTTATCAGGATAATCAAGTTTCAACATTGAATAGTAGTCTTTAAAAAATCTTTCAAAAAATTCAATGTTTTCGTCATCTTCAACTTTGTAATCAAAAGTTTTTTTATCGATTAGTCTTCCCTCTCTTATCATAAGTATTGCAATTGCAGTGATTCCGCTGTCGTGTTGTACTGAAATAATATCTTCGTTAAGTTTTGTACTTTCGTAGACAACTTTTTGCCTTTCAAGTGTTTTTTGCAAGTCAAAATAGCTATCTCTAAGTCGTCCTGCTTTTTCAAATTGCTCTGCATCTGAATATTTTTTTATTTGCTCCATTAATTGCTTTAGTAATTCGCCTTGTTTTCCAGTTAAAAACAATTCGGCTTGTTCAATCAGTTTTTTATATTCTTCTGATGAAACTTTGTTTTGACAAGGTGCAAGGCAACGACCTATGTCATAATAAAGACAAGGTCTATTTTTAAATTTTGGTTGTTTACATTGCTTTAATGGAAATATTTTTTTTATAAAATCTAATGTTGAATACATTGCCCTTATATCTGTGTAAGGTCCGAAAAAATGACCTTTATCTGGGTTAAGGTTTTTCTTTCTTACAACCAAAATTCTTGGAAAATCCTCATCTGTTATTAAAAAATAAGGATATTTTTTGTCATCTTTTAGTAAAATATTGTATTTTGGTTTATGTTTTTTTATAAGTTGGTCTTCTAAGATAAACGCTTCAACTTCAGTGTCTGTGATTATGTATTCTAGTCTTTCAATATGTGATACTAATTGTACCGTTTTGGGTGATTTTTGAGAACGATTAAAATAACTTTTTACTCTCTTTTTTAAATTTTTTGCTTTGCCTACATAAATTATGGTGTCATTTTTGTCATAATACAAATAACACCCTGATAAGTTCGGAAGAAGTTTTAAGGTTTGTTTTAAATCCTCGTTCATAATATTATTATATCAGATAAAAAAGGGCGACACGCGCATGCGTGTCGCCCTTTTTTTTATTAAACTTATGCTGAAACTTTTGCTTCAACTTGTTCGCTTACTTTGAAAGGAATTTCTTTAACTTTCATATCTGTTTCGTCTAGAATTCCTCTTTCTAATTCAGTATAAGAAGCTGTTTTTGAGTTAAATGCTTTTCTTAAAAATTCATAAGAAATTTTAGGATCGCATTTATCACCGCAAGTGAACAAATCAACTGCAGCGTAACCCAATTCAGGCCAAGTGTGTATTGCTAAATGACTTTCTGCAATAATAACAACACCACTTACACCATAAGGGTTAAACATATGAAAACACTTTTGGACAACTGTTGCACCACATTCAAGTGCCGCATCAACCATCAACTTTTCAATTCTTGATAAACTGTTCAGGGTATTCGGGTTACACTCAAAAAACTCTGCTAAAACGTGCCTACCCAGATG
>CAZKJV010000193.1:0-2086 GCA_964553175.1 uncultured Muribaculaceae bacterium
GTATAAATATAATACAAAGTAAAATAAAAATAGTATGTAAACATGTAGGAGGCATAAAAAATGAAAATTAGACCAATCGGCGACAGAATCGTTATTAAAGTTATTGAAGACACAGCTCAAACAGAAGGCGGAATTTTTATTCCAGACAGTGCAAAAGAAAAACCTCAAAAAGGTGAAGTTGTTGCAATCGGCGAAGGCAAAACTTTAGACAGTGGCGAAAAAGCACCTGTAAGCGTAAATGTTGGCGAAATCGTAATATATGAAAAATACGCAGGCAGAGATATCAAAATCGACGGTCAAATGCTAAAAATCTTATCAACATCAGACGTTTTAGGCGTTTTGGAAAACTAATTTCCACAGAACCTAAATAAAAAATAAAAGTTATTACAGATTTTATAAAGGGAAAAAGAAATGGCTAAAAAAATTGTATTTCAAGAAGAAGCAAGAAAATCATTATTAAAAGGTATTGATGCTGTAGCAGATGCAGTAAAAGTTACCTTAGGACCAAAAGGTCGTAACGTTATATTAGAAAAAAAATACGGTGCACCACAAATCGTTAATGACGGTGTAACAATTGCAAAAGAAATCGAATTAAAAGACGGTTTGGAAAACGCAGGTGCTCAATTATTAAAAGAAGTTTCTTCAAAAACTAACGATGTTGCAGGTGACGGTACAACAACTGCATCAGTTTTAGCACAAGCAATCGTTAGAGAAGGTTTGAAAAACTTAACAGCAGGTGCAAACCCTATGTCTATCAAACGTGGTATTGACAAAGCTGTTGAATATTCAGTAGAAAAAATCAAATCAATGTCAAAACAAGTTGCAACAAAAGAAGAAATCGCACAAGTTGCAGCAATTTCAGCAGGTAACAACTCAGAAATCGGCGAATTAATTGCAGAAGCAATGGAAAAAGTTGGTAATGAAGGTGTTATCACAGTTGAAGAAAGCAAATCTTTCGGAACTAACTTAAAAGTTGTTGAAGGTATGCAATTTGACAAAGGTTATATCTCACCTTACTTCGTAACTGATACAGAAAGAATGGAAGCAGTTTTAGAAGACGCTTACGTTTTATGCGTAAACAAAAAAATCAACTTAATCCAAGACTTAGTTCCAATCCTTGAACAAGTTGCAAGAGAAGGCAAATCATTATTATTAATTGCAGAAGATGTTGAAGGCGAAGCATTGGCAACTCTTGTTGTAAACACAATGAGAAAAGTTATTAGAGCAGTTGCAGTAAAAGCTCCAGGCTTTGGCGACAGAAGAAAAGCAATGTTAGAAGATATCGCAATCTTAACAGGTGGCGAAATGTTCACAGAAGAATTAGGAACAAAACTTGAAAACTTAACTATCGATATGATGGGTTCTGCAAAACGTGTTACAGTAACAAAAGACGAAACAACAATCGTTGTAGGCGACGCAACAAAAACAGCAGTAGCAGAAAGAATTTCTTTAATCAAAAAACAAATTGAACAATCAGATTCAGAATACGATAAAGAAAAGTTACAAGAACGTATCGCAAAATTATCAGGCGGTGTTGCAGTAATCGAAGTTGGTGCAGCAACAGAAGTTGAATTAAAAGAAAGAAAATTAAGAATTGAAGACGCTCTAAACGCAACAAGAGCTGCAAACGAAGAAGGTATCGTTCCTGGTGGTGGTGTTGCATTATTAAGAGTTCAACAACACTTAGAAGAAAAATTAAATTCAGAAGAATTTGCTTTAGACGATGAAAAAATCGGCTACAAAATCTTAACAGCAGCATTAGATATTCCATTAAGATTAATCGCAAATAACGCAGGTGCATCTTCAGATGTTGTAGTAGAAACAGTAAAAGCTGAAAAAGATTCTTACGGTTATGATGCTTTATTAAACACATATACAGATATGTTTAAATCAGGTATCGTAGACCCTGCAAAAGTAACTCGTTCAGCACTTGAAAACGCAGCATCAATCGCAGCAATGTTGTTAACAACAGAAGCAGCAGTTGTAGATATTCCGGAAGAAAAATCTTCAACACCTGATATGTCAGCAATGGCTGGTATGGGCGGTATGGGTGGCATGATGTAATAAATTTACATCACAAAAACTC
>CAZKJV010000194.1:0-2069 GCA_964553175.1 uncultured Muribaculaceae bacterium
CTTATTTACTTTATAGTTTTAGGCTTAATATAAAATTAAATTATTCCCCATTTTTCTATTCTTCATAACTAAAAGATGAAGGTTGAACTGTTATAGGTTGAGTTAAAATCAAGTTTACTGATGAATTTGCAGGGATAACAACGTCATTACCTTTCACAGTACCAGCTTTAACTAAACCACCGCCGGCACCAACTGCTGTACCTAACGCAGCACCTTGACCTGCACTACCGCCTGCTAATGCACCGAATACAAGACCACTCAATGCACCTGCAGCAGAACCAACAGCCATATCTTTTGCATATTCTTTAGTTACGTCCATTTTTGTTCCGCCAACTAAAAGACCTGAACCATCAGAAGTTCTGATAACACCGTTGATAGGTATTTGAAGTCCTTGCGGAGTAGTTATTTGCGTAAAATTAATTTTCAATTTACCATTCATTGCACCATATTTTGCTTTTTTTGCAACAGTAACAGTACCTGTTACGATACTACCTGCAGATGCAATTAATTGATTGTTGTAATAAAAATCAGAACCCAAAGACAATTGAACCATTTGACCTTGAGTTAAATTATTTGAAGAAAGTTCTCTTGTTGTAACAACAGGAACAACAGAACCTGCAGGAACACTAACCAAATAACCTTTTAGCGGTTGTCCTGTATAAGTTTGTTTTTGTGAATCATAATTGTAATTTGTAGCAGCAAATGACACATTTGTAATCAAACATGCTGAAATCAAAGCTAAACTAATTTGTTTTTTCATATACACGTATCCTTATAAAAATACACCAATAATATTGTATTTATTTTTTTAAATCGTGTCAATTTGTTAAGGTATGTGTAATCCATGCAGGACTTGAAAGCACAATTAAAAGTTCTGCACCGGCAGCAACAGTAAGATGTTCACCCATTTTTCGTTGAGGCCCCGGAACATATTTTATTGTCCCAATACCAAAGCCTTGTTGAAAATGCGGTTGTTTATGCCAAACTGCAGGCTCTGTCATTCCGCCACCAATTAAATTTTTATTGTTTGTATAAATATAACCTTTCATAGGAATTTTGAACCCGTCAGGCAAAACCATTTGCGTAATTTTCACAACCATAGAGGCGTTTGTTCCGACAATAGGCTCATTCATTTTTTCAATAAAGCCGTGAAAAACAGTGCTTTTCGGAATTAATTTCATATCTTGCATGAAAGTGTCATTCGTAGCAATAAAAGAAACTTTTGTTGTTTCATCACAATATTTTGTAGAAAATTCTCTAAGATTAATAACTTGAATAAGCGTACCCGCAGGCAATTCTATCCCGTCATAACCACGCAAAACAAGGTTGTTACTTTCATCAAACTCAACCGCTTGAGAAGTTAACCCAAAACTTAAAACTATGAAAAATAATATTAAAAATAATCTTTTCATAGTCTTAGTATAATTATTTTTTTATAAAATTCAAATCGTTGAATTATATGATTTTATTAATACCTTTCATTTTTATCTAACATCATTTTGGTATAAAATTCATCGTTTTTCCGCTTTTTGCCTTTTTTAAATTGTCATTACCCATAAATTATACCTAATTGAATGTGCTCTTCGTTTGTCATTTTGCGTATAATTAATGGCAAAAATAAAATATTTTACTTATAAAATTATACGGCATGCTTATTATACATGCTAAAAATTATAAGCAAAATGTTGTACATATTTATTAATTTACTATCTAAAATTATTTAAGAGGTAAATATGGCAGGCGATAAAAAATTTGGAAAACATCTACAAAAACTAAGAGAAGCAAAGTTGCTAAGTCAAGAACAACTTGCAGAAATGATTGGGGTGGAATATCAAACAATTAGTAGAATTGAAACAGGATACTATTTCACAAGCTATGAAAATTTACAAAAAATTGCCTCTGCACTAGATCTCACAATAAAAGATTTATTTGATTTCAGCGAAAAAGAATTATCAAAAGAAGATTTGATAAAAGTTATAACAAAAAACATTAAAAATTTAGAAATAAAAGATTTAGAAGTTATACGCAAAATGACTAACTTATACTTAGAAAGCAAAGCTATCTAAAAT
>CAZKJV010000195.1:0-2056 GCA_964553175.1 uncultured Muribaculaceae bacterium
AATTACAATAGATACGAATTTGCGTATGTTACAAAGTAAGTTGAATATTACTTCTGAACGTATGATGAATTATACGGATAAAACAGTAGATGAAATCATTGAGGCTGAAAAGTCGCAAGGTAATACAAAAGCTGCTGAATTTGAAAAACAATTGGAATCAAATCCTGATGTTTTGATAAAATCGTACAAATTAGATGAGCCTGGAAATAAATTTAATATTATTTCTCAAATCCCTCAACAAGAACAACCTGAATTGTTGGAGTATCTTGAAGATGATGATTTGCGTTTAGGCTTAAATTTCTTCTCTCAAGAACAATTATTGAAATTGATAGAAGATGTTGCACCTATTGAAGAGGTTGTAAACGCAGCTTTGGTATGTTTTTCACTTCCAAAAATCATGGAAATGATGCCAGATAAAGAATTAAATAATTTTATTGTTAATAAAGATTTAGATCCAGCATTTTTGATGAAGAGTTTAGAAAAAATGGATCCTGAAATTTTGATGGCAATGATTGAAACAGCAACAGGCGAACCTGTTTTTGAAGAAGATCCTGAAAAATTAATTGAAATGTTGAAAAAAATGGACGATGATACTTATCGAGAAGCGTTGATTGCAATGAATTCTGATGCAAAACGTGAAATGGTTATTCAAATGTATCAAAAAGACGAAGAAGTAATGCAGTTGTTCCCTGCTGATGCTTATACCACAATGTTAGGTTCATTAGAAAAAAATGACATGATGCCTTGTGTATCAGCATTTCAAACTGAATCTTTAATTGGAATGAATTCAGAGTTGCCACCAGAATTGATGTCAATTGTATTAACGCAAATTGACCCTAAGGATTTTGCAAAAATCTTGATTAAAGATTATCCTGAGTTGCTTGAACAGATAGTTGCTGCATAGCGTTAACATAGTTTTCATTTAAAAATTCGTTTAAAAATTCTAACGCAACTTGCGTGAATAGAAATTTTATCATTTTTCTGCTGTGGTAAGGATTTATTTCAAATTTTCTTACTTGGTTTGCGTATTTGTTTTTGATTGCAACGTAGATAAGTCCAACGTGTTTGCCCTCTTCCGGCGTCGTAGGGCCTGCAACTCCTGTTGTTGCTATTGCAACGTCGCAACCAGTTTTTCTGTATAAACCTTCAGACATTTCTAATGCACATTCTTCGCTAACAACCCCGTATTTTTCAATTACTTCGGGTGAAACTCCAAGAATTTCGATTTTGGCTTCGTTTGCGTAAGTAACAAAATTTTCTTTTGTGTATGACGAACTTCCTGCAATATCAGTAAGTCTAGAACTCAAAAGTCCACCGGTGCAAGATTCTGCGGTTGAAATTTTTAGTGAGTAATTGAACAAAATTCTTGCAACAGCTTGTTCTGTTTTTGAATTAAGTTGTTTGTTGAAATATTTTAAACTCTCTAAAAATCTATTCATAATATAAATTTACTTTGTCCATGCCTTAATGTCAAGCAAAGTTATTAATGAGAATAGGAAATAATAAATCGAATAAAAAAGTCTGCTTACACAGACTCTTTTTTATTCATACCAAATAAGTTTTTGAAATAATTTTTTATTTTTGTTCCGAAATCTTTTACTTTTTGTTTAAAAGTTTTAGGTTGTTCTTCTTGTTCTTCCACTTGAGATTCTTGAGGAGCTCTTGTGTACATTGGTTTTCTTAAATCTTCATATTTCTTTTTAAGTTTTTCTTGTGGAGTAAGCTCTGGGCCGAGTCCTGCAAATTTATCGGGCTTCCAATCACGTGGTGGAAGAATTCCGCTTGGTTTTACGAAACAATCATTTTGCGGTTGATTTAAGTTTTGCACATTCATTAATTGATTTTGTTGTTGAAACATAGCATCATTTTGCATTGCAACTTGATTGTGCATGTTAACTGCTTGTTGATGCATCATCATACTTGTATCAAAACCTACTGTCATGTTATTTCCTTTTATGTAATCAACTACATTTATTGTAATGTCCATAAATAATTTTATTGCTATTTTTAATAATTATTTTTATATTGCCGATAAATTTGAATCTTTTTCCAAATA
>CAZKJV010000196.1:0-2047 GCA_964553175.1 uncultured Muribaculaceae bacterium
AACTAAAATCCGCCCTTATCTATTAAATTTATTTATTATTTTGTTAATTCATCTGCTAATGGAGATTCAACAACACCATTAAGAGTTTTGTTTACTTCTCTTAATTTTGAAGCAATTGTTTCATTCTTTTCGCCCCATTCAAAGTTTTTGTTAATAAAGTCTTCAGCAGTTTTCATATCACCTGATAATTGAACTTCAATGATTTCTGTAAGCATTTTCTTAGCTGTTGGAACCATTTTTTCTAAATTAACTTCAATTTTTCCATCTTTATTAACATCAATTGCACCTTCTTTCATAAAGTAATTTGCTTGCATTACTGAACGAACTCTATGTGCTTGATCCATTGTAGGTTTTGATTTCAAGAAAGTATTTGTTGCAAAATTTACCAAAATTTGGTCTTTTTGTTCTTTTGTATACATACCTTCTTTTACTAAATCATCTAAGAATGATAAAGAACCCATATCTGCTTTATTTTCTTCAATGATATTTCTGTATTTTCCTAAACCTTCATCACCTTCTTTTGGTCCTAATGAGTGAGCGTTTTCATGACCAATTGTAAACCAGTGGTCTGCTTCTTCATTATATAATTTATGGAATTTAGGATCTAATACAGCATCTAATTTCTTTTGTAATTTTTCCGGTTGTGAAGTACCACGAATTTGTCTGTGGTAAACATTTCTTCTTCCACCGCCAATAGTTAATGACATTTTATCACCGTTTGGCAAGTTTTCAGCTAATGTTACACCACCTCTATATGCACCACCATCACCTGTTAATGCAACTAAATCAACGTCAACCATTGTTTGTTTTGCATCACCTGATGCTGAAATTGTTTGTGTATATTTATCAGCTAATGGCATATGTTCAGCAAGCATTGGTAAATATTTTTTAATTGCTAACAAATCGTCTGTACCTTTTTTATTTACGATACCAACACGACAACCTAAAGAATCTTTTGATTGAGGAACAATACCTGCATCATTCAACATTTTGCTCAATTTTGGATTTTCCATTACAGAACCTGTCATTCTGTCTGCATATTGTTCACGTGTGATTGTATATTCAAGAGGTGTGTCTTGTAATTCAGCCCATTTTTTATCTGCAACTGCATCTAACATTGGATCTGCTGTTCTTAATGCTTTTGATTGTAATTTTAAGTATTCGTTAAAATCTTTATTTGTTGAAACTTCTGAAGCTTTATCTAATTCATCAGCAATTTGATTAAATTCTTCTTTAAATTTATCGCAATAATCAACTGCTTTTAATTTTTTGCCATCTCTTTCAACAATTGAACGTTGATTTAAAATTTTGCCTACTTCTTCTTTTTCACCATCTTCCAACATATTAATCAAAATATTATGGAATTCTTCTTTTTCTAAATCTGCAGGATAAAAAGCTTTTCCAGGTAAATCTTTTTGACCTTTAGCCAAAGTTACCATATTTGATTCCATATCAATACCAGAAATACCTTTTTGTGCATTAAATAATTTTAATGACATTTCAGCATTTTTATTACCTTTTGCTGTTTCTTTTTCTAAATAATCTTTAAATGCAATATTTTTTTCATTATCCATCTTCATATAAACTGTATCCATAATTTTTGCAGTTTTTGCAAGATGTTTTAATGCTTGTTTATCACCTTCGGCAAGGTTTGCATATTCTTTTGAATCAGATTTTAAAAGAACTTTTGGTGCTAAAAAGTCTTTATTTGTTCTTTTTTCTAATTCTTCTGTTGATAAATTTAATTCAAATTTTTCTGTTGGTTGAGTCATAACATTCACCTTATTAATATTTGCTGTTGCTGAAAGTTTATCCATTACTACATTTGATAAATCTTTTGTTTCAGTTTTTGTTGCTTCTGATTTTGATGCAGAAACATGAGGTTGTACAGGCATTTTAACCTTTACATCATTGTTTACGTTTGGCATATCTTACCTCTTTTCCCTATTAAATAAATCGTGATTTGATTATACTACACTTTTCGCAGTTTTAAAAGCTTTTTTTAACTTTTATAAAAATCTCTGGTTTTTATAAAAACCAGAGATTT
>CAZKJV010000197.1:0-2042 GCA_964553175.1 uncultured Muribaculaceae bacterium
ATAATATATTTATATAGGAGAAATTATGTCAGAACCAAATAGAATAAGCATAGGCGGTGTATCATTTAATAAAAATGATGTCAAAACGTCAGAAGTAATAAAACAAGACGGTAAAGAGATGAACAGCGTGTTTTTGCGTGATGGTACTCATCTTGTTTTTCCTAACCAAGCAGGGAAAAATGAGTCTTATGTACAAATGACGGATAAAGTTAAACATAAAAATGGGCCTGTTGGTTACAGTTTATCTGAGGATAAAATTGATATCAATTACGGCGTAGATCCGACAATGATTGACGTTAGCGGTAAAGATGTGAAAACTGGTGATGTAAGTATTGGTTTTTACAGAATGAAGGGTGCTCAAATTACAGGTACAGACAAGGCTGACGATTATCTTTTAAGCGGTTGTCGTGATTCAAAAGTAGATGTTTCTCAAGATGATAACAAAGACGATGTCGTTACGATAAAAGATGACGATAGTGTTGAAGCATCTCTTTTTGGCATAAAATTAGGTAAAAATAAATGGGAACATTCTGAAGATAAAGTTTTTGTATCTGCGGACAATCAAGTTTCCCAAAACGTAGATGATGCTACTTTTGTCGAAAGGGACAATCCGAAATTTATTGAAGGTAAGTTCACAAGAACGAAAGGTAAAGGCACGGTTCAAGAATAGTTTTTTCATACTTAATATTTATAAAGCCTCATTTCTGAGGCTTTTTTATGTATGAAATTTTAATTGTAATTATGGTCTTAGGATTGAAATTACCGAAACATCATTCAAATATTTTTTAGCTATGTTTTGAACTTCTTCTGATGTAACTTTTTTTACTTTTTCAATCAATTCTTCTTTGAAATTAAATCCCAAACCGTGGATTGCGTAATGTGCCATTTGGTTTGCTTGTTGTGAATTAGTTTCTGAAATAAATTGAAGTTTGCCGATATAATTATTTTTTGCGTTGTGCAATTCTTCTTCCGGTACTAAAACGTCTTTGATTTTTTGGATTTCTTCTTTAAATCCGTCAAGCGAAGTTTGAATATTTTTAGGTTCAGTTGCAATATAAATATTAAAGTTTGCAATTGTTGCGTAAGTGTCGTAAGTACTTCTTACAGTGTAAGCAAGTCCTTTTTTGTCACGTAATTCGCAAAATAATCTTGATGACAATCCGCTAGAACCAAGCACGGTGTTCAAAACGATAAATGGTGCGTATTCTTCACTTTTGAATGTCGGAACAAGCCAACCTTGGAAAATGTGTGATTGGTTTGCGTCATCTTTTATAAATTCAACTGTTTCTGCTTGCGTTAAAACTGGTGTTTCTATTTCTGATGTAGTAGAATTGTCGTTTTGCAAGTGTTCAAAATTTTTGTTTAATAATTCTTGAGCTGATGCAAAATCCATGTCACCTACGAATGAAATAACTTTTCTACCTGTTGTCATTATTTCGTTGTAAGCATCAATAACATCTTGTTTTGTTATGTTTTGAAGATTTTCTAAAACTTTTGTGTAAGTATCTCCGTAAAAATGATTTTTGAAAATTGTTTTTACAAAGTTGTCCATAGCTCTTGTTCTTGCAGAATCAAGTTCAGCAGGGATTTCTCCCTCTAATTTTATTTTTTCTTTTTCAAAATCTTCAAAAGTTGTGTTATCGATAATATCGTTTAAAATTTCTATTGCTTGTTTAATATCTTCGTTTAAGCAAACAAGTCTAAAACGTAGGTAATCTTGTTTCATATCGCATGAAATTTCGATTGCGTTTTCTTCAAGTTCGTTTGCAAGTTCTACGGCTGTTCTGTTTTTTGTGCCTTGTAGTAACAATCTGTTCATCAATGAGTAAACACCTGCTGTTTTTTCTGGCTTGTTTATTGCAATATTCAAGCATAATGCAGTTCTTGGAGTGTTTTTATTTTGCTTGTGAACAGCTTTTATTCCGTTTTTTAATTCAAATTCTCTCATATTAATTTCCTTTTTTGCTTAGATTTTAGCATACTAAAAAAAATCACGCAAATATGCGAAATTTCAAACGTAAATTTTTTGATAAATTTTATAT
>CAZKJV010000198.1:0-2020 GCA_964553175.1 uncultured Muribaculaceae bacterium
CGGCATTATCATTTTTAACTAAAATTATTGATAATGTTGGGGTACTCAATACAGCCCTTATAGGGCTTGCAGGGTGCGGAGCAATAAAGAGCATATCTTAACCCAAAGGGGTAACTATTTTTTTATGGTAGAGGATAGCGCAGATGAGGGAACAAGTCTGTGGACATGGATGCTCTATAAATAATTCCATGAGGAGTAAATGCTGGGAAACTGGTTAAACCGATTGTACTACAACGTGATTGGAAACAATGAGCGTGAATGTTGCGAAAGCGGAAAGAAACAATTGGCTGGTGCAAGGGAACACATACGCCTAAACACTGAGTTCCAACAGAACAGATAGGATAACATCAGCAGGACATCGACCTAAAAGGCGAAATCCTCAGAGACTACCCATCCTCCGAGTTATCTTTTGATAGCTTGTAATGTATAGTCCAATGAACGGAAACTTATCTTCCGTAAATGTGGTACGCTTTATATCGGCGTTGATAAGATGATATTTTGTAATAGTTGTAGAAGGTTTAGTTTTTAAATTCTAATTTAAATTGCTTTTCGAGTTTAAAATTTCTGATGAGTTTCAGGTTATTTGACGTTTAGTTCGTTTTGGTTATTTTTGTATTATACATTGCATTTTTAACACTATTACAAATTTTAGCAGTTTTTTCAATATTGTAATGATATATTATATATTAGTGATATCTGAAAATGTTGGTGTTTTGAAATGCAAAAATATAATAAACAATTACAAAAAAATAAATATTTTTCCAATATATTGTTGAGTGTTCAATTCTATAATTATTTTCATTATCATTGCGACTGTTGCAAGTTGGTATATTGGACTTGTAGAATTTAGAAATTTTAAATTAGAAGACACAATAAAACAATCTTCTTTATTAACTGCACTTAGAACACTCGCAGATTTAGTTATGAGGTGAATTAGCGAGCCCATAGAAAAACTTGTGTATAAGCACGACAAACTGTATGATACACTATGTTTGTCTTGAAAACTTGTAGACTTTTAACAAAAAAAACAAACCAAGGATTATGGTGATTGTTTTCGCCGCAATTCCTTGGTTTTTTAATTTAGACGATAAAATTCTAAGTTTCGCAATATTTTTAAACACAGCGTTGACTATTTTGCACCGTATTTTGAGGAAGTTAAATAAGTATTATCTTTTTGGCTGCCAAGTCCAACCGCAACTGCCGCAACGGTTAACAGTTTTGTTGCTGCCTAAGAAACCTGAAAATAAATTAAAACCTCTTTGTCCTGTGGTCACAGATGTTGAGCCACAATGAGGGCAATGGAGTGTGTTGAATTGTGGATTGTTCATCAAACTATCCGCATCATCATATTTTTTTATTGTTGCATTAGAGCCTACAGAATCAAATGTCTGCTTGATTTTATTGGCTTCAACAAGTGAAATATTGCAAGCAATTACAGACGGAGCATTATCGACAATGTTCATAGCTGGTTTTAAGTCTAATCCAGTTATTATTCTAACACATTTGATTGTTTCAAGCCTATTTGCACCACAGTTATTTAATACTACAGAATATGCACCACTTTGATTTGATTCTTCTTTTTTCAAAGGATAACCACAGTGAATACAACATTCAGATTTATCACTTATATCTTTGTTACATTCTGGGCATTTAATCAAAGCCATTATTATCACCTCTAATTAAGTATACCACTATCTTAATTTAAATTCAAGGTCTGCCGTTGAAGAATTAGGTGGAATGTCAACGATTTTTGGTGCAAGCTTTGGCTTTAAAGACGCATTACAGCAAATAATAGGTAAATTTCCAAACCTTAGTTCTGCGATTTCAGGAATAAAAAAGGCGACTGACGAAGCGACTGGTGGCTTTGGAAAATTAAAAGCGGTCGGAACATCTTCCTTAAAAGGCATAGGAGCTTTAATTAAAGCACATCCGTTTGTTGCTATCATTACGGCAATACCCATAATCTATACGATTGCAAAAAAAGTTGATGAACATTTTGGTATATCTTTAAAATCAAGTG
>CAZKJV010000199.1:0-1970 GCA_964553175.1 uncultured Muribaculaceae bacterium
ATTTTATAATAAGAAAAGAAACTTTAAAAATCCTTTCAAACAAAGAATATAAAGGAATTATCTACAAATCTTATTTTCATATTTTTACACAATTTATTAACTTTTGTAACAAGAAATAACACAAAGTCTAAAGTTTAAAATTTGACATGTCGATATACATTATGTGAGAGATATGTAAATTAATAATAGGAGTATGTGTTATGAGAAAAAATTTAAACTATGAAAGATTTCAAAAAGCTTTAGAAGAACAAAAAAACTTGAACTTCATTAATTTAAAAAAAGATATTGAAAGCATTAAATGTTTTGTTGAAAACGCTCTTAGTCTTGCTTTGGAAACTAGCCAAACAAAAATTGAGCGTGATTTCAACGTAAGATCACTTTAAAAAAAAGCAATTAAGCTATTAGATTAGGGGCAAATTAGAAAATTAACATCTACCGTTAATTTACAAAAAAAAGAGAAACTTTAATAAGTTTCTCTTTTTTTATTTTATTTTTTTAAATTTATTATACTAAACCGTATTGTCTTGCATAAGCATCTAACATTTCAGCATTAGCTGTGAATGATGGAACAGCTGAGCCTGTAGCTGCAAATGGATTTGTTGTTCCTGATGCAAGTTGTTGAGCTGTTTGAGATTTATATTGAGTTTGTGGAGTTTGAGATTGAGCTGCAATTGAAGAACCTGAAGCAACTGCGTTTAAACTGTTATAAGCAATTTCGGAATCTTTATCAGTTACACCTTCAGCATTTAATCTTTCAGCAGCTGCACCTGCAACTTGGTTTAATACATTTCCATCAACTTGTGCTTGTTGTGCCAATTGTTGAGCTTGTTTTTCTTGTGCAAGAACTAATTCATCTTTACCAACTACTTTTTCAGCACCTTTTTTAGCTAATTTACTACCGAAGATACCACCAACTAATGAACAAATTGAACCAATTGCAGCACCTACAACAGCACCAACAGCTGTACCTGCACCAGGGATAATAGAACCGATAGCAGCACCGATTTTAGTACCAAGAGCTGCACCTGCAACCCAACCGCCAACAGAAGCTACTGTTTTTACTGCGGATTTACCAACTTGTTTCATACCAGATTTAAAGCCTAATTGTTTAAAAGTAGGAATAACATTAGTAATAGTTTCAGTTGCACCTTCCATTACTAACATCATTGGACCACCGTTAGCTTTGAAAGTATTTAAGCATGTACTTCCTACTGCACTTTTTGCAGCAGCAGTATTGATTGCAGCAGAAGCTTTATTTACACCTAAAACATTTTTTGCTTTTCCCCAGAAACCAGTCGCAGAAGCAGCCGCTTCTTTTGCTGCAGCAGCATTTGCTTGACATAATAATTGATTTGCTGTTTTTGAAGCATAAGCAGTACCTGTTTGACCTAAAGTTTCAGCTGCAATTTTTGCTTCAGCATATAATTTTTGAGTTGATTTTGACATTGTAGCTAATTTTTCAGCAGTTGGCATAGCTGCTAATAATTCAGCTGAAGAAGAAGCATTTGCAACAGCTTTAATACCTTTTGTAAATGAATCTTGAGTTTTATAAATGTTAGACATTTGTCTTGCAGATTCTGCTTGAGCTTTTAAAGCACCTGCATAATTGCCTTTGTTATCTTTCAACCAAGAAAAACCTTGAATTGCCAAGTTGCCGGCACAACCGCTCATCATTTCGCCAGCATCTAAAACCGGTCTATTTGTTATTGCAACACCTGTTGCATATTTTGCCAAATTTTGTATATCATATGGTGAATAGTATGTACCATTACCAGTAAAATTAACATTGTTTGCCATTAATAAATCCTCTTTAATATCTCGTACTTATATAAAGTATTTTTTGTCGAAAAAATTGACTTTTTGAAAAAATTTCGCATTTACCCTTGTAACATTTCGTTACATTTGTAAAAAGTAAAAATTTTTCAATAAAAAAATCTCGAAAAAAATCGAGATTTTTATTTGTATTATTT
>CAZKJV010000200.1:0-1951 GCA_964553175.1 uncultured Muribaculaceae bacterium
ATTATATAAATAACTTATATAAGAAAAAGAGGATAATATGTCAGAAAATTTTGATTTAGATACCGGTAAAAACATTGTAGATGCTTTAAAAGCAGATACTGAAAACGAAGAATTAGAATTAACAGAAGATGTTGAATTCGAAGAAACAGAAGAAGTTCAAGAACCTGAAGTTGAAGAAGCTGAAGAATTAGTTTCATCATTTGATGAAGTTTCAGATGCAAACAAATTTGACGGTTCAATGAAACCAAGTAGCGATTTTGAAAACAATATGGCTGATGATTTATCAAACCATGCTATTGTTGACAAATATGCAACTGACTTGTACAACTTTGAAGTTCCAAACAACGTTGCAGTTTTGAAAAAATTAATTGCAAAACTTCCATCAGGTGTAACTCGTCAAACAGGTGCACAAATTATTAAACAAACAATGGAAGCTCTTGGAATTTCAATGAAGAGTGTTCTTCAAGAAGCACAACAACTTCAAGAACAATTGAGCAGTTCAACAAAAGAATGCCAAGCTACAATTTCTGAATACAAACGACAAATTGTAACACTTGAAGAACAAGCTCAAAGCTACAAAAAACAATACAACAACTTGAATGAATTAGTAAGTTTATTTATTCAAACTGAAAATTAATTGAGTTTTTAAAATTTTAAAGCAGAGCTCATTTCGGCTCTGCTTTTTTTACGGAAAAATGGGGAAGTCATGGCAATAAAAGGTATAATATTTGATTTTAATGGAACATTGTTTGAAGATTCAGCTTTGCATGAGCAGGCATGGAGAGAATATTCTGAAATTTTAAGAGGAACACCTTTTTCAGATGAAGAAATGCAAAAATATATGTTTGGACGTTCAAATGAAGAAATTATTACATACGCAATTGGTAGGAAACCGACAGCTGATGAATGTTTGAAATGGGCAAATGAAAAAGAAGCTTGTTATAGACAAATGGTTTTGAACAATCCTGAATGTATTCATCTTGTTGACGGTGCTGAGGAATTTTTTGATTATATTTGTGAAAAAAATATTCCGCATACAATTGCAACAGGTTCTGAAAAAACAAATGTAGATTTTTTTGTAGAAACTTTTAACCTAAAAAAATGGTTTGATGTGGATAAAATTGTTTATGATGATTATAAGATTAAAGGAAAACCAGACCCTGCTATATACTTGAAAGCACTTGATATAATGAGATTAAACGCAGAAGAAACTTTAGTTTTTGAGGATTCTTATTCCGGTATAACTTCAGCAAATAACGCAAAAATAGGAAAAATTGTTGCCATAAATAAAAATCCTGAAACTTTCCAACATAAAGATAAAGTCTTTAAAGTAATAAAAAACTTTAAAGAAATTGACGAAAGCATTTTATAAATTTTTTCGACATTTTTAAAATGTGTAATTAAAGCTATACAAATTGGCGAAATTATTGATGTAGTGGCTTAATATAAATAAAAGAATTATTACTAAACATAGCAATAATTCTCATCATCAAAGCCCCTTAATTAAGGGGGTGAGGGTGTCGCAAGCACCCTTGTCTTAATATTATTTTAACCGATTTTATTAATTTTTTTCAAGGTTTTGTAATGTTTGTGTTTAGTTTTATTTATGAACGGTTGCGTTTAATACTCGAGCATATTTTATTTATATTTTAATCGGACTACTACATTATTTATTATTTTATTTCTTCTTTCTTTTCTTCTTCTTGTTCGTTCAGCAAAATGTAACCTTTGACAGCGGCGAGGACTCTGTTTTTTGCATTCAATTTGTACAAAATAGAACTTACGTGTGTTTTTACGGTTGATAGACTCATGTATAATTCTTCTGCAATTTTTGAGTTAGTTTTTCCATAAACGATTTGTTTTAGAACTTCTTTTTCTGTACTTGTTAGCATTTTGATACCTTCTTTCTTTTTCTACTATTCTACTTTTTTAAATACGACTGAAACAGCGT
>CAZKJV010000201.1:0-1910 GCA_964553175.1 uncultured Muribaculaceae bacterium
TAAGAATATTTAATATTTTTATCAAAATCTTTTGAGCAATTTGCATATTCTGCTTCAACCATTTTTAGTTTAGATTGATATTGCAACAATTGTTGATCAAGTTTCTTTTCAAGCAAATGTAATCTTTCTTTTCTTGCTTCCAATTGTTTAAGAACAGGACTATCAGCACTTAAGTCTGTACCTGCGTTAATTAATTGAGCATCTTGAGCGGTTAAATCAGCTTTTGCTTGTTGTACAAGTTGAATTTTATATTCCAAGTCCAATCTTTGTGAATTCAAAGTGAACATTCTCATTGACGATGTTAATAATCCCATTTTTCAGCCCTTTATCTGGTTTGATCTAAATTCTTTCCTTTTAGGAAGTTGTGTTGATTATTTTCTGCGATTAATGCTTCCATTCTGTTGAACTGATACTTGTGATAATTCAATCTATATTGAGCCATCTTAAGTTTTTTTCTAACTGTCAACGCATCTTTTATTGATGCCACAATGTCATTTGCCATTGCTTGTATTGGATTTTTCTTCACAAAATAGTTTCTTGTATATGCAAAGAAATTCATTAATCTTCTGAAGTTGGTCTGTAAAGCTTCTGATTGGAACATAGAGTTCTCCTTTTCATTTACTTTATAGATTGCCTTCACATATATAAAAACATGTTGAAACCTTTTATTGCTTACCTTTTAGCATGTTTGTAACATGTCTTAATCATGTAGTACAATCTATCTTATCACCCGTGATACTCAAGAAAACTATATTTCTTTTCATATCCGTATATTTTATCGGCACAGATTTTTCTAACTTTAGTGCTGAAGGCACTTTTTGAAACAAATTGTAATAAAAATTTACAATACACGACAAAACCTTTATAAAAATATTATTTATAAAGATTTTGTATATTATTACTCTTAAGTATGTGCGTAAGTCCATAATTTCTACTATAAGTTTTGGATTGCTTTTGAATCTGAATCCATACCTTCTTTTAACATTTTTCTAACAATTTCGCCTTGAGTATCAAGCATTTTGCAAACAGTCTCAATATTTCTTACTTTGTTTGAAAGAATTGTATCAGCATTTGCCAAAATATTTGAAGAAACATTTTGATAAGCAGCCAATGCAGCAGAAGAAGTACCTTGCATTAAGTTACCCATTACGATTGCAGGCAAACCATATTCACCCAAGTATGGAGCGGCAGCAGTCATAATACCGCCCCAACCTGAAATTAGACCTGCCAAAGGCATTACAACATTTTGTAAGCCTAAGCCGTAGCCATTTGCAGTCCCAACACCATAAGCAGTAGCACTTGCAACATCAGCAATTCCACCTAAAGCAGATGCACCACCTGTTACAACGCCTGATGAAGTTCCAAATCCGCTCAAAGTATCAGTGATAGAAGAAGCACCGCCTGTTGCAAAACCACTTAAAGAAAGTCCTGCAGCACCATTAGGAAATCCTGAGTAATTACCTAAAGTTCCGATACCGAAAGCAGATGTTGTACCATTTACTTGTGCTGTTGAGCCTGTAATTGGCGACCAGTATGAAGTCCCTGGGATATTAAACGATTGAGTTCCGCCCATTGCTGACATGAAAGATGATGGTGCAAACAAACTTGCCAATTTGTACAACGCTCCGCCTGCTAATTCAAAGCCTGTGCCTGAACTTGCAGAACCTGACACTGTCAAATCTCTCAAGCGGTCATAAGTTTCATATAATTGAACCTTTGCATCGCCTGAAGCTGAACCAAATTTATTTGCTATTACAAGTAAACTATCGTTTTTGTATGACATATCTTATCCTCGCAGTTTTAGGTGTTACCCAACTGTTACTATCCGTCGGGGTGTTGCAGGTATGCAGTTAAACACACCTGCAATCCGAACAATGAACATATTAAAAATAAAATTAATACTTCTAATA
>CAZKJV010000202.1:0-1899 GCA_964553175.1 uncultured Muribaculaceae bacterium
GTTTTATATATGTTTTAAATAACGCTTCATAAAATCTTGGTCTAAATAAAAAGAATGGTCGATATTTTATATATGCTAAAGCTGTTGATTTTAAATTTTTCTTTAAATCTTTTTCAGATAATTTCCATGGAGTTAGTTGTAAATATTTGAAGTATAGGTTTTTGTGGTATGAAAAACTTTTGCCACCCCAAGGTTTATTTTTTGCAACAAAGTGGATTATTTTAGGTGAGTTTGTGTAGCTTGAACGGTTTACAAAATTCGATGATTGAACATTCCATTCGTCGCTTACGATTTTTACTTCATTTTTCAAAACTTCGTTTAAGATTTCTTGGTCGCCTAATTTTATGTTATCAAGATTTTCTTTTGCCCAGTTGAATATAAATTTTTCTAAGTTTTGTTTTCTCCAGAATTCAAGATTCATTAGAATAACCCCTGCATTAAAGTATTTAGGGTTTTTCTTAAGTATTTTTTTGCTTATATCTAATACACCGGCGATAGCATAATCTTTAATATCAGTATTGAATAAATCAATTAAACTTGATGTGACGATAGTATCGCAATCTAAATAGATAATTTTATCAACATTTGGTAGTAAAGATGGAAGTTTTAGGCGATAATATGTAGCAACTGTAATGTATGCGTGAGTTTTAATTCTTTTATAATCTTCAAATAAAGAGTCATCTATTTTTACAAAATTGATATTGCAATCTTTTATTGATTTTAGGGAATAGATTTTTTCTTTTTGTTCATCTGAAATCCCGCCATCTAAAATAAAAAATTCTAAATTGTCTGTTGAATTAGCGTTAGAAAGAATAGATGCAATTACGACGCCTGCGTATTTTGAATAATTGTTATCACAAGCTAAACAAATATTGATTTTTGTGTTATCTAACATGAATTCTCCAGCATTAATTTGGAATTGTTGAAAGACTTATTGTCTTTATCATAAGAATAACATAAATATACTTTTTAAAACAGTGTAATAATTTGTTGTACTTAAATGTTACAAATATTTATTTTTTCTCAAACTATATTGTGTTTTTAAAGTTTAGCTCGTTCACGTTCGAACCGGACAAGGCTACTGCCTTGTGGTTCTCCTCAACTACATCAATCAAAGACCAAAAAAGAAAACACAAAATGTGTTCTCTTTTTTGGTGGAGACGGTGACTCTGCCGAACAAAACGATTGATAATCGTTTTGTGAGAGGTAAGAACCCGCAGGGTGAGATTCCCACCTTATATATAAATAAGTGTTAAAATCAATGGTGGAGACGGTGGGAGTGTCTTGTTCACTCGCGTTTAACGGCAATTTCGAATTGTGCTTTTGTGTTTTTAACACAACGCAAAATTCTCCAGCCTCAGCTCGTTCACGTTCGAACCGGACAAGGCTACTGCCTTGTGGTTCTCCTCAACTACATCAATCAAAGACCAAAAAAGAAAACACAAAATGTGTTCTCTTTTTTGGTGGAGACGGTGGGAGTCGAACCCGCGTCCAAAATGGATAAAAATAAATCTCTACGAGTGTAGGCATTATTCTCTCGATTAAGTTAGGAAATGTCAAACCCATTCTCTTAATCAAAGGCTTTTTAAGTGATCCGCACTTTGATTGTTAGCTTGATACGGTTACAATCATCGCCGTACTGCGTCTTGCATACCCGCTTTTACATAATCGGCAAGCTGGACTACATAAAAGGCTGAACTGCGGAACTTAATCTACGCAGCTAGAGCTTGAGCTCTAGAGAAATCAGCTACTACAACATTGTTGTTAGCACTTAATTTGTTTTGCTCGTTGATAACCGAGAACAGCTCTCGGACTCGCAACCTATTCCCATCAAGCATCCTGTCAAAATCCAGTACGTCCCCATGAAAATATGTTTTTTTGTCTATTTCTATTATATAC
>CAZKJV010000203.1:0-1849 GCA_964553175.1 uncultured Muribaculaceae bacterium
AAAATGTCCTTATACAAGAACATTTGCAGAAAAATTGTTTTCAATAAAAAATAATTTTTCAAAAACTCAAAAAATAACAACAATTCTAGGAGTAAAAGTTAAAATCAAAAGGGGTAAAAGTGGAAGATAATAATGTTACAGTAGTATTAAAAAATAATATAACCTATACACCGAAAGTTAGTGTGATTATTCCTGTATATAATGTAGAGCAATATCTTAGACAATGTTTAGATAGCATTATCAATCAATCACTAAAAGAAATTGAAATTATTTGTATAAATGATAGTTCTACTGATAATTCATTAGAAATATTAAAAGAGTATGCTAATAACGATAATAGATTATTAGTTTTAAATCAATGTAATAGTGGAGGGGCTATTGCTAGAACAAATGCATTAAAATATGCAAAAGGAGAATACATCGGTTTTGTTGATTCAGATGATTGGATTGATAATAATTACTACGAACTTTTGTATAATGAGGCAAAAAAACAAAATGCAGATATTGCTCGAACAACTTATAAGTATATTTACCCCAATTATGAATTTGATGAAAAAAGTCTTTCAAAAAAGCTTATAAAAAAACATAATGAAAAACAATACTTAAGTGTGAATGATCACGGAGTCGTAATATGGGATGCTATATATAAAACATCAATGTTAAAAAATAACAATATTGATTATTTTGATAATATTACTGGTGCTCATGATGTTCCATTTACGGCTAGAGCAACCTTTTATTCTAAAAAATCTATACCCGTGATAGGAACTTATTACAATTATAGAAAAAATGTTGTTAACCAATTAAGTAATTTTACGTTAAAAAGAATTAATTACATAATTACGTCAAATGAAATAACTATAAACTTTATAAATTCCGTAAATTATGATTCTATAGAAGATTATATTGTTGCATATAAACGATGTTTATGGCGTTATAATGATGCTTTTATAAAAGGTTTAAAACTTCCTGATTTTACTGAAAAACCACAACGAAACCTCTTTAATGAGATGGTTAAAGCTATAAAGAAGTGTAAGTATCAAAAAGAATTATTAAAAAATTACAATGAAATTTATTATAAACGCTTAATAAGAAATGACTTCAAAGGATATGTGAAATCAATCAATAGAAGGTTTATAAACCATTTAATTGTTTCTTTAACATCTTATCCTGCAAGGATAAGTACAGTGGAACAAACAATAAAATCTTTATTAAATCAAACAGTACAATCTAAAAAGATTGTACTAACTCTTGGTGAAGATAAATTTCCAAATAAAGAAAATGATTTACCTGAAAGTTTAAAAAGTTTATTAAGTGATAAATTTGAAATTTTGTGGACTCCAACTGATTTGCGATCTTATACAAAATTAGTTCCTGCGTTAAAGGAATATCCAAATGACATTATTGTTACCGCAGATGATGATATTGTTTATAAAGAAGATTGGTTAGAAAAACTATATAAATCATATAAAAAGAACAAAAATATGATTCACTGCCATAGGGTTCATAGAATAATTTTTAATGATAAATGTAAAATAAAACCATATAAACAATGGGAGTGGGAAGTAAGTAATGTTAGACCTTCTTTTAATAATTTCCTAACAGGAGTTGGAGGTGTGTTATATCCACCTAATTCTCTATATAAAGATGTATTAGATATTGAATTGTTCAAAAAATTAGCGCCTTTTGCTGATGATATTTGGTTTTGGGCAATGGCAGTATTGAATAATACAAAAATTAATGTAATCAAAAAAAATAATAGTAAATTAGAATATGTTGAAGATACTCAAAAAGATTGTTTATGGCAAATAAATGTTACAGGTAGTAAAAATGATGAGCAACTTTCAAA
>CAZKJV010000204.1:0-1809 GCA_964553175.1 uncultured Muribaculaceae bacterium
CTCTAATTTTGCTTGCATTTTAGCTTGTTTTCTTGCAACTTTTAATTGAGCTTTTTGTTTTTGTTTTTCGTATTTTAATCTTTGTTTTTCTTTCTTTAATTCAAGTTTTTGTTCTTCTTGTTCTTGAATTTGTTTAATTTTTTCTTCTGTCGATAGAGCGTTTTGTTGTTGAGTTAAAAGTTTTTGTTCTGTAATTTTATCAGACATTTTTCCTTTAAAATCAATAATTTTCTTTTTGCTTTTTCTTGTGAATTTAACTGTTTCTTCTGCAACAGTTTGTCCTGCAAGAACAGATTGTTGTTTTATGTATCTAGAACTTCTAACGCCTGCACGTTTACTATCAACTTTGATTTTGTCGATTGAAACATAATTTGGTTTTACAATTTCCGGATGTAAATTCAAATCTTGATATGGCGAAATATTTAACAATGCAAGTTGAGTTTCTTGAACAACTTGAGGTGCCAAAAATTTTGTAGAATATTTTTTAACTTTTTCTAATTGCTCACTTGTATCGCCATAAGTTGTTGTTAACATTCTGCTTTCACGAGAACTGATTAATTTTTGATAATTATGTTGCCATAAAATTACTTGATTATTTACATCAATCAAATTGATTTGTGTTGTAAGGCGATATGCAGGGTCAATTACAGTAGCCCCTGGGATATTAAGCAAATCCCAAAGGGTTCTTCTTGTAATATATCCTTGAGCGTCCATATTGCAATTAATCATCAAAACTTGTTTTGTGCCGAATTTTGAAGCAAGTTTTTGGACAGTACTATAATTAACCGTATAATTTGTTTGATAATCTGAGATTAAATTTTTTACTTCTTTTTTTAATCTGTAATTTTCAGGTTTTTCAAGATAATTTTTTAATCGGTCAATTGAAACAGCTGACATGTCTGGGTGTTTATTGTAATAATTTATAATATCTGTACCGATTAAGCTTGCAGATTGACTAAATACGATGTCATTTTTTCCATCTAAAAATAAATCGTTTGGTATTACCAAAAAATTAAACTTTGCTGCGTAGCAATTGGTTGTACACATCAAGAATATAAATAAAATTAATCCCCAGATTTTTTTCATGATAAAATTATATCATATTCTTTAAGTTAGTGCGAATTATTAAAAAGGAGTTAACAAATGGATTACAACAAATTAATGGACATGGCAAAAAAAGCAAGTGAAAACTCTTATTCACCTTATTCCAATTTCCCTGTTGGTGCTTGCGTGTTAACAGAAAGCGGAAAAACTTATATTGGAACAAATGTAGAAAATTCTTCTTTTGGTGCAACAATTTGTGCAGAACGTAGTGCAATTGTTAACGCAATTGTAAACGGCGAAAGAAAATTAACTGCGGTTGCTATTTATGGACCAAAAATGAAACGTTGTACTCCATGCGGTATTTGTAGACAAGTTATAAACGATTTTCGTTCAGATAAAGGTGTAGATATTATTCTTGAAGGTGATGACGGCGAAATTGAAATTCATACAATCGACGAACTTTTACCTTTAGGATTTGATTTATAATATTTATATGTTCATTTTTGAATTTATAAAAAAATATTGGTACAAAACTTATCGAGAACCGAAAATTCTTGAAGAAGAAAAATGTATCAAACAATATGACGCAACTGATGATTCTCCCGATTTTATTGAGGATTATGAGGTTTGTGAACATGTTTTTATGCCGATAGACAGTACAGGTGAAATTTTAGCCTGTACAAAATGCGGTGTTTTAGCGAACAAAAAAGATGTTTGTAAAGATAATTTTTTTGAACGCAAAGAAATTTAAAAAATATATTATAA
>CAZKJV010000205.1:0-1806 GCA_964553175.1 uncultured Muribaculaceae bacterium
ATTCTACATCATCATTATTATTTTTAATATTTTCGTCCATCATTTGTTCTAATGTTGACATCATTACAGTTAAAAACTGTTCAGGATTTTCTTTTGACATTGTTCTTAATTCTTCTAATGATTTTTTATCTTTTGCATCAATTTCGTTTAATGCGTGTTTTGTACCTTCCATGAATGCTTTTACTACATCTCTATCACGAGTTGAGTATTTCATAGCTTGATTTAATCCGCCTTTTGTCATACTTAGTAATTCTTTTATTACGTCGTCGTTAGGGCTGATATTTTTGAATACAAATGAAATTAACATTCTTGGTACGATTTGATTTGTTGCCCATTTTCCTTTTTTCATTTTTTCTGAAACAAGACCTAATGCAGTATCAGAAACAACTGATTTACTTTGTTCCAAAACTTCGTCTAAAAATTCATAACCTGTATCAAATCCCGGAACTACTGAACCTAATACTCCGGACGCAAGTTTTTCGGCACCGCTGATTGAAGCAGAACGTACTAATTTTTTAAAGTTTTTAGAATCTAAAGAACCTTCAATATCATTTGTTAATTTATCAGAACCGTCAACTAAAACTTTGATACCTAAAGTTGTTGCCGATTTAGCAACTATATTTGCAAACCCAGCTCCTGGAGCTGCTAATAAAACTAATGCTGACAATGCGGAGCGAGTTGCACCTCTAACAGCTGCTGCACCAATTTCTTGAGAACGGTTATATTTATCAACTCTTTCTTGAATGTCATTTGTATGACCATAAGCTTTTTCATAAGAGTCGTCATATTCTTTTTGTAATTGTTCAATTGTTTTATCTTTGCAAATGTGTTTTGCAGTATCTTTTAAAGTTTTATCCAAAAATTCTGCCATTACACCGTATGCACTGTATTTTTCTTCCATAGACATTTTTTCAGTATTCATGCCTGAATTTTTTAATGTCATATCTAAGTTTTCTTTTGAACCAACAATGGAAATTAATGATTTTTCCATACTTTCAAAAATTTCTTCTTTTGGCGTTACAGCTTGATACATAGGGTTTGTACCTGTTATAGCAAAAGAATTGATTTTTGTTTCAACTGTATCTTTTAATTTACCGTCATTTTTTTCAAAAGTTTTTAAATCATCAGATAATTTTTCTGAAACAATATCAGACATTGCCTTTGTTGTAACGGCAAGTTTGAATTGTTTAACTTTTTTATTATATTTCACAATATTAGCGTGATGATATTCAACGCCAAAAACTTCTTGAAATTTTTCAGGGAATTTTTTCTCTTTAATAGATGTTTTTAATTCATCAATTTGTTGATTATATTTATTAATATCTTCTTGAACTAAAACTGCTCTATTTTTTGAATTCCATAAAACACCAACTTTATCAGCAACTTTGCCAGCCCAACCTTCTGACGCTAAATGTCCATCAAGCGATAATTGTGCATTTTGACCAATTGTTTTTAATGCATCAGTCGTTTTTTCATATTGTTTATTTCTGTTTGAACAGCCTGTGAAATTTACAGGGCAAGTACGTTCAAAAGTATCAGGTTTTTGAACATACAAGTTTTTACGAAACCCGTTAAATTGCGTATTTGAAATATTATTAGCCGTTTTAATTGAATTTAAAGCAGTTAATTTAATCACAATTCGACCCTATAATTACACTTTTACTACTATATAAAGTCCTCTGAAAGACAATAATTGCCATGGTTTTGAGGTTTTGTAACAAAATATTAACAAGTAAAAACGACCCTTTTTTAGGGTCGTGTTTTTTTATTTAAATAAAATATTATTATAAAAATTATTTTTAACAA
>CAZKJV010000206.1:0-1804 GCA_964553175.1 uncultured Muribaculaceae bacterium
AGGTAAATAATGATTGATTTTATTAAATATTTCAAAAATGTTAACGCTCAAAAACAAATTAACAAACTTGCAAAAAAATTTAAAAATAAAAAAGTTGTAATTTATGGAGCAGGCAAATATTTCAAAAATTTATATGATAATTTTGATTTGTCTAAATTAAATGTTATTGCAATTTGCGATAGAAAATTTGAAACAAACAAAACTGCAAATGACACTTCTTATAATGCATTAACGCCAGATGAACTCCAAGAGTATGATTTTGACGTTATTTTAGTTGCTCTATATGATGATATTAAATTGATAAATTATTTAAAACAAGAACTTTTAAAAAATACTAAAAATGAAGATAAAAAAGTTTTACCAATAATTGAACCAAAACAAACACGAAATATAATTGATTACATAAGAAAAAAAGATTTTACTGATGTTATTTTAAAAAGAGATTTGAATTATAAAAAACATCTAAAATGGCTTTTAAGACTCAACACGGATTCAAATTACCAAGTAATTAAAGTAGAAAACGACATAATTACATATATTGGAAATAAAATTAAATTTCTTGTTGAGGCAAAGTATCCTTGGATTGCAATCGAATTGTTTTTAAGTGATATTTATAAATTTAAGTTTGAAAATTTCGATTATAAAAAACAATACACACTTTTGGACATCGGTTCAAATAAAGGGTATGCAAGCTTATATTTTGCAAGAGAAAAATGGATTAAAAATGTGTATGCGTTTGAACTTGTTCCGCAAACATACGATTTTATGCAAAAAAATATAAAATTGAACCCTAAATATAAAAACAAAATTCAATCTTTTCACTTCGGCTTGGGTAAAGAAAATACTGAAATTGTAATAGATAGACTTGAATCACGTGATGGCTGTAATACAATAAATCCGGCTTTTATCGATAGTTATATGCCAGAAGAAAAAGGTAAAGGTGTCCCGCAAAAATGTGAAATTAAAAAAGCGTCCATTGTTTTAAAAGAATTAATTGAAAAAAATAAATTAGACAATATTATTTTTAAAATCGACGTAGAAGGTGCTGAATACGATATTATTGAAGATTTATCTGAGAATTATCCGGAAATATTTTCAAAAATCAATATTCTTGTTGGCGATACCCATTTAGGTTTTGATAAATTTTTTAAATATTTGCCTAGCGAATATAAAATTGTTTGGAAAGAGGAACACGCAAACGGCACTTGCCCATTTGAAATAATAAATAAACACAAATACGAATAAAAATTTATTATTGCTTGAATATATTTTGCAATGAAAACATTTTGAACTTATAAGCAACACTTTTCATTACTACGAGCGAATTTTTAATAGGTATAAATGTGTCATTACGAGCGTAGCTAAGTAATCCAGTAGCCCGAGCAGAGCAATGAACGAATGAAATGAGCGAAAGTTGAACAAACATAAATGAAAACGGTTTGAGTTTTCGTTTTGTTTGTAAACGGTTGCGTTTAATACTCGGGCATATTTTATTTATATTTTAACTGGACTACTACACTATTTATTATTTTATTTCTTTTTTCTTTTCTTCTTCTTGTTCGTTCAGCAAAATGTAACCTTTGACAGCGACGAGGACTCTGTTTTTTGCATTCAATTTGTACAAAATAGAACTAACGTGTGTTTTTACGGTTGATACACTCATATATAATTCTTCTGCAATTTTTGAGTTAGTTTTTCCACAAACGATTTGTTTTAGAACTTCTTTTTCTGTACTTGTTAGCATTTTTAATACCTTCTTTCTTTTTCTACTATTCTACTTTTTTAAATACGACTGAAACAGCGT
>CAZKJV010000207.1:0-1781 GCA_964553175.1 uncultured Muribaculaceae bacterium
ATATAATAATAGAAAGAAGAAATTTATTAACTAGACGTAAAAGGTAAAGATTAGTCCGTTATTTGATTTGATGGAATTATTGGTTGAATATTAGAAAAGTAAGAGGCATGTCGTATGTACGTAAATAAATGTATCAAGTGTGGAACAGAATTTGAAACAAAAAATCCCAAAAGGGTAATTTGTCCTAATTGTTTGTACCCAGATAAAAGTATGATGCCATCAGGTGGCAATTCTGGTGATAGCGAACAACACCAACACGAAGAACATAATCACAACGAAGAACAACAACAAGAAAATCAAGAATATCAAAATTATAGTTCTGACGGATATTCAAACGGAGGTTCTTATTCTGCCGGAGGCTATTCAACTGGTGGATATTCTGCGGGTGGTTATAGTTCAGGCGGTTACGACAGACCAAGAAGAAATAATTATAATCAAGGCGGTTATCAACAACGCAATAACTACAATCAAGGTGGTTATCAACAAAGAAATAATTATGGACAAGACCGTCAAGGCGGTTACCAACAACGTGGAAGCTACGGTCAAGGTGGCGGATATCAACAACGTAATAGTTACGGACAAGATAGACAAGGTGGATATCAACAACGTGGAAGTTATGGTCAAGGTGGTGGATACCAACAAAGAACCGGCGGTTACCAACAACAACGTCCACAAGGTGGCGGATTTAACCGTGGCGGAAGACCTCAAGGTGGTGGCTTTAATAGAGGTGGAAGACCACAAGGTGGCGGATTTAACCGTGGCGGAAGACCTCAACGTCCACAAAGACCGCAACAACCAAAACAATTACTTGTTAGCAAAGAGCAATTAGAACAAATTGAAACATTGTATAAATCAATGTTACCGTTGCCAAATCCTGATGCTCATGAAGTAATCGGAACTCAAATTGGTTTAGAACCAAGAAAAGTATTTTTCGGTATAAATTTGATACGTCAAAAAATGATGTTACCAAAATTACCTTATCCAAAACGTAAATTGGCAATTTCACCAGACCAATTAATGGCAATAAGAAGTTTATATGAACCATTGTTACCATTGCCTCCGATTGGTTGTCATAAAATTATTGCTGTTCAATTAAAAATGGACGAATGGCGTGTTCACGTTGGTATTGGCTTGATAAGAAGTCAAATGGGTCTTGAGCGTTGGAACCAAGACAGAGAAGATGCACCTGAAGAATTCAAAAAAGGTGCTACAACTGAACCTGCGGAAAAAGAAACAAAAGCAAAGAAAACTACAAAAACTAAAAAAGCTACAAAAACAGAAGAGACAGAAGTAGAAGTAGCTGAAGAAGTGGTTGAAGAAAAGCCGGAAAAGAAAACCAGAGGTAGAAAACCTAAAAAAACTGATGAAGAATAATAACGAATACATTTCAATCGGTAAAATTTTAAATTTCCACGGAATTCAAGGTGAAGCTAAAGTTGGTTATTCAAAAAATCAAGCAGATTTTTTAAAAACTTTAAAAAAGGCTTTCATTTGTGTTGAAAACGAATATAAATTATTTGATATAAAATACGTTAAATTCAATAACAAATTTGCGATTATAAAATTTGCCGGAATTAACACTATAAACGATATTTTGGTTTACAAAAATTGTTTAATTTATGTTCCGCAAGATGAATTTGAAGAATCTTTAGACGAAGGTGAATATCTAGTTGACGATTTAGTTGGGTTAGATGTTTATTCTGCTGATAAAAAAGTCGGCGTTGTTGTTGGTGTGTCTTCAAACGGTGCAAGCAGTTTGCTTTCAGTAAGAGGGTTATCAA
>CAZKJV010000208.1:0-1742 GCA_964553175.1 uncultured Muribaculaceae bacterium
TTCAATTTCATACCTTGTAAATCCCATACATAAGGACTTGATGTTTTAGGCGTTGTGTTAATATTGAATAATAATGAACCATTTGCTGATGTTGGTACTATGTTTGGTATTTGTGGTGTATCAAAAGACACAATTACTGGTTTGCTATATTGGTACCTTGCATCCTCATACCAAAACATAACATATTCAGCCCCTAGGGGTGTTTTCGCATTTACACTTGGTAATTTATTACCATATTGATTCACATAAGATAATAATTCTTTATTTTCATTAAAAAATATTATTCCTATCATCAAACTGCTGTCTACTGAAGATGCTATACTATTTGAACAACCTGCTTTAGTTTTAATATAATCAGTAGAGCCACAATTTCCAACCCAACCATCATAACCTTCTCTTAATTCTCCATTAATAATGAAATATCTGCCTATCCATCTTTCATCTGCACCTATATATGTTTCGATATTTTCTTCATATTTATACACATTCTCCTTATATTCTTCAGTATAAGGTTGAATTAAATCATTATGAATAACCTCATAACTAGCATCAGTAATAATATTCGTATCTATATCAAAAGCACTATCACAATAGAAATTCTTAACAGTACTTGGCAATACTAAATCAAATATATCAGTAGTACATAAGAATTTAACATTCTCGAATTGAGTATCACCTAAGTCTAATTTATTTGCCATAAATAATTTATTAGGATAAATATTACTATCACTTTCACCATAACTATTTCTCTGTTGAGCAGTAGTTATAAACTCTTTTAAGTTCGGACAGTTAAATGTTGTGATAATATAATCTCCACTATTTCTCAATGTCGCTAAATCAAATTCTTCAATCTCATTATTAGGTAAATATATTAATCTCTTTAATGAACTCATATTCTTTAAGTCTACAGATTGATTAATTGTTAATCTTAATTCTTCAGCATTATATGAGTTATCTAAAGATATATTCTTAACCTTAGATAAGTCAAAAGATTTTAATTTATTACAGTTACTTAATGTAAGTGTTTCTAGCAAATATCCTTCTTCTAAGTCTAAATTAGTTAATGTTTTAGCATCATATAAAGCTAATTCAGTTACTCCTTTAGGTACTTTTAGTGATTGTAAATTTTTAATTGAAGTAGGTAATAACATACCTGTAATAGCAGTACCATGTGCATTTACTTCTTGTAATAAAGCTGAATTGTTAAGTCTTAAAGTACCACCAAGCTGAGGACAATTAGATATATCTACTTTAGTAAGATATTTATTAGGACTTAAATTAGCTTTATTAGAGTTTATATCTGTTAATAATGGTGCGTTATTACACTCTAACTCAACTAATTTAGTAGCATTACCAATAAGCATTGAGTCTGGGTTCATAGAACTTATACCTCTAATTCTCTTAATATTACTACCACCATAAATAATTACCTCTTGGTCTGTACTCGCTTGAGCTTTACCACTAAATGTTACAGCCGTTTTTCCGTCTATCTTCTTCTTATCCATTTGACCATTGTACCAGCTCATGTGTTGATATACTGGAACATAAGTTTCAATCTCTATTGTCATTTCTTCTGTTGTGTTTGCTCTTATAGTAATTGAATCAGAATAAGAAGGAGCATAATCAAATAGTGAATCTGTAAATTGTATTCTTCTTTTTAACCATCTTTTTAAATGTTGATATGAATCTCCATTAGCCATACCCATGTATTGATCTGCGAATGGTGCGTATTTAGTCGTGTA
>CAZKJV010000209.1:0-1736 GCA_964553175.1 uncultured Muribaculaceae bacterium
CTGGCTGTTATGATTCTCAATGATCTTCGTCAGTAAAGTTTTAACTTCACCCTTGAACGCAAACGGTTCCATGACCGTGTCGCAGAAGAACGCCAGCTGACCTTCGCAGTAAACAGAAATCGTGTTGTCGAATTCCCTGCTTGTGTCCATAACCCGGCCACGGAAGGCCAGCTCGTCCCCATCGTACGCTTCTACAACGGTGCCAATTTTCTTTATTGTGTCGTAGAGCGGATGCTCTGCCGGAACGCTGAATTTCATGCTGCCGAAGGCGTTTACTTCTCCATCCACAGCTTTGTCCGTCAGCATATACCCTTCGGCGTACAGATTCGGGTGATCGACCAGGCTTCCATTCGCCCAGGTTGTCCATAATTTCGGGTTTGTTGTTATGCTCATAGTCTTCCCCCACGAAATTTCACGCTTACCTCTGCATACTCCGTGTTGTCCTCCGCTTCAAAGATAAACGCTGTTGTCCCTTCGTTCAGCACCAGATTTGGGTCATACCAGGATCCCGTTTCCAGCTTGTATTTGTTTCCTTTCACCGTCAGGGTCACCGGTAAATCTACATCCACCTGCGGTACAGCTGGCATCCTCGTCCCCTGGACACGCAGGATCGCCGTAGGGACGGCAACGGCCGTTACTGTTGCGCTGGTTGCACCACTCAGCAGGATACGGTATATTTTGCTCCAGTTGATAGTTTTCGGTGCGTCATCGCCTATTGTCGCAACGGTAATCCGTTTGCTTTCGCTTTTTTTCGCCGCTTTGGTAACCTGCGTATTGTATACATTTTTGTCTGTATCCACAAACTGCACGTCTACCCTCGTTGTCGCGTTTGACGCAGTCGTAAAATCAATAATGATCTCTACGTAGCTTGACCAGTCGAATGTGGGCACCTCTGGTGACCCCCAGCGCAGATCCACGTTCCAGGGTTGTTTGGATACGTTTGTCCCCGTCACGTTAACTTCCACGCTGGAACTTGTCCCCATGTGGGTGCTGTAAACCCTTTCTTTCTTTTCCAGCTTGTACGGGTCGCAGTCGCAAACGATTGTGAGCTCCTGCCGAACCCCATCCACCAAAAACTTATCAACGGAGCATCGGCCCTCATAGTAGTAGTCGTCTCCGTCGAATTCGATTTTCATTTTCTGGCCGTGGATTTTGTCCGACACATTGGACAGCAGCTCGTTCCACTTCTGACCGCTCACCCGCTCTAGCGTTGCAAAATTTAACGTGATTTTTCGGTTTTTATACCGTACCGTTCCATCTACTGCTTCGCTCAGATCAAGTAAGCCGTCCCGCCCCGGCACATCCACCAAACTTGTGCGGACATCCGGCAGTTGGATGTCCGCATCAGTTAAGATCAGTCCCAGGTCTGTTTCGCAGTGATAGCCGCCCAGCGTCACGCCGATTCGGTTCATTCTCGATTCCTCCGTTTATTGATGATTCCCAGCTGACGGTCTATCTCTGTCACGATTGCCCCCACCAGCTGCCCGGTGGACAGCACCACATCCGCAGAGGCAAATTCGGGGAAATACCGTTCCAGCAATGCAAGCACCCGGTCAATCCGCTCTTCCAAACCGCTCACGCCGCCCTCGTACAGTGTATCCGTTACCGCATTCCGGATCATGTTCATCAGCGTATTGGCTCCAGACACAACTTCCGTTCCGGCTTCTCCGCCGCCCAGGAAGTTTCCGCCCATGGCCCCGAAAATCGTAGCACCATTTAGCAGCATAGGGTTGTCC
>CAZKJV010000210.1:0-1711 GCA_964553175.1 uncultured Muribaculaceae bacterium
TTGTTATATAATAATAATTGTGAAAAAGATATAATAGGAGGAAACATGAAAGACATTCAAGTTTCACAAGAAGTGGAAAAAATGTGTTGTGTAAAAAGAGGTGTAAAAGGCACTCCTGCACCAATCCCTCAAGAAGGTGAATGGACAAAATGTAAAGAAATAACTGATATTTCTGGTTTGACTCACGGTTGCGGATGTTGTGCACCACAACAAGGTACTTGTAAACTTACTTTAAACGTAAAAGAAGGTATCATTCAAGAAGCATTAGTAGAAACATTAGGTTGTTCAGGTATGACGCACTCAGCAGCAATGGCAGCTGAAATTTTACCTGGAAAAACTCTTTTGGAAGCATTAAATACAGACTTAGTTTGTGATGCTATCAACGTTGCAATGAGAGAATTATTCTTGCAAATCGTTTACGGTAGAACTCAAACTGCATTTTCTGAAAATGGTTTGCCTGTAGGTGCTGGCTTAGAAGATTTAGGTAAAGGTTTACGTTCTCAAGTTGGTACAACTTATTCAACAAAAGAAAAAGGACCAAGATACTTAGAATTAGCAGAAGGCTATATCTTAGAAACAGGTTTAGATGCTGATGGCGAAATCATCGGTTATAAATTCGTTCATCTTGGTAAAATGATGGATATGATTAAAAAAGGTGTTGAACCAAAAGAAGCATTTGAAAAGAACGTTGGTACATACGGACGTTTTGCAGATGCTGTAAAAACAATCGACCCAAGAAAAGAGTAGTAAATTTTTAAATAAAGGAAAATAAAAATGGCACAATTTGAAGGACAAGACAGACGTCAAGCAACTTTAGACAAAGTTTTACCTGAATATGGTATGAAAAATATCGATGAAGCTCGTGAACTTTGCTTATCTAAAGGTATTGATGTTGAAGAAATCGTAAAAGGTATTCAACCAATTGCATTTGAAAATGCAGTTTGGGCATATACATTAGGCTGTGCAATCGCAATTAAAAAAGGCGTTAAAACAGCAGCAGACGCAGCAGAAGCAATCGGTTTAGGTTTACAAGCATTTGCTGTTCCTGGTTCAGTTGGCGACCAAAGAAAAGTTGGTTTAGGCCACGGTAACTTAGGTGCAATGTTATTAAGAGAAGAAACAAAATGTTTCTGCTTCTTAGCAGGTCACGAATCATTTGCAGCTGCTGAAGGTGCAATTGGTATCGCAAGAAACGCTAACAAAGTTAGAAAAGAACCTTTAAGAGTTATCTTAAACGGTTTAGGAAAAGACGCTGCGTTAATCATTTCAAGAATTAATGGTTTTACACACGTTGAAACTGAATATGATTACAAAACAGGCGAATTAAAAGTTGTTAAAGAAAAAGCATACTCAAACGGCGAAAGAGCAAGCGTAAAATGTTACGGTGCTGACGATGTAACTGAAGGTGTTGCAATTATGATTAAAGAAGGCGTTGATGTTTCAATCACTGGTAACTCAACTAACCCTACTCGTTTCCAACACCCTGTTGCAGGTACTTACAAAAAATGGTGTGGCGAAAACGGTAGAAAATACTTCTCAGTAGCATCTGGTGGTGGTACTGGTAGAACTCTTCACCCAGATAACGTTGCAGCTGGCCCTGCTTCTTACGGTATGACAGATACAATGGGTAGAATGCACTCTGATGCTCAATTCGCAGGTTCTTCTTCAGTTCCTGCTCACGTAGAAATGATGGGCGTTATCGGTATGGGCA
>CAZKJV010000211.1:0-1658 GCA_964553175.1 uncultured Muribaculaceae bacterium
TATAAATAGAGTCGCAGAAGCAAAAGGTTTAAAAAGTAATCGTTCTCTACGATTAGAAATTAATAAACCTGAAAGCAAATATATTTCTCGTGAAGTTAAAGTTAAAGGCGGAACTTTTGGAACTGTCAAAAGTCAACAGGTGGTGCTTGTAAATCACAGCTAAACGTTTTGGGTAAGATTGATGCAATCCTCAAACGTTTAGACAAAGTTATGATTGAAAATCGTGATTTTGAAAAATTGATTAAACAATATGACCACGAAGAAGCATTTTTCTATTGCGATCCACCATACTCAAAAAGTTGTGGCTATGCAGTAACTTCAACTGAAGATTTTGACCACGAACGTTTAAGGGATGTTTTAAAAGATATCAAAGGACGTTTTCTATTATCTTATGACGATTCTCCAAAAGTAAGAGAATTATACAAAGGTTTTGAAATGATAGAAGTTGAAAGACAAAACGGTATTAATAACCGTCAAGGGGCTGATAGAACGAATAAAGTTTTCAAAGAACTTTTAATTGCGAATTATCCAATAAAAGAGATTTTCAATAATGGCAGATGATTTTATTGAAATAAAAATAGATAACCAAGAAGTTAATAAAAGACTTCTTGATTTGGCTACAAGAGGCGAAAACCTGCGACCGTTAATGAAAAACATCGCAGGTATTTTTGCTTATTCAACGGAAGAAAACTTCAAAGAAGAGGGCAGACCTAAATGGACTGATTTAGCTGAATCTACGAAGAAACAAAGGAAGAAAACAGGACATTATCCAGGACAAATTCTACAAGTTACAGGTCAACTTGCATCTTCTATCAGCACATATTATGACGATAATTCTGCCATTATTGGCTCAAATCTTGATTACGCAGCAATACATCAACTCGGTGGAAAAACAGGAAAAGGAAAGAAAACCACCATCCCTGCAAGACCTTATTTACAACTGACCGATGAAGATTTTGCCGAAATTATTGATGAAACTGAGAATTTTTTAAAATAAAAAAGTCAAATTTTAAAAATTTAGGTTAATCAAGAAAGGAGAAAGTATGAATATTGTTGAACCTATAAGAAATAAGAGAGATTTAAAAAAGATTGAAAAGATTTTAAAGCAACAAAGTTTAAGAGATTTGTTATTTTTTGTCATCGGTACAAATTGTGGACTTAGAATTTCAGATATTCTAAACCTTAATGTTGGTGATGTAAAAAATAAATCATATATTAATTTAATTGAGAAAAAGACAGGTAAGCCAAAACGATTTCCAATAAATACAAAACTAAAACCGTTATTAGATAAATTCACACAAAATCGTAAAGACAATGAACCTTTGTTTTTATCTAGATTTCATAATCGAATGGAACGAACTCAATGTTATAGGATAATAAACTCGGCTTGTGAAAAAGCAGGTGTTGATTACAAAGTAGGAACTCATACACTAAGAAAAACTTTTGGTTATCATCATTATCAAAAGTTTAAAGATGTTGCAGTATTACAAAAAATATTTAACCATTATTCGCCACAAGTAACTCTCAGATATATCGGTATTGACCAAGATATGATAGACGATAGTTACAATAATTTTATACTGTAATCTAGATATATAGCCTATCTCAACAAAAAAGCAATACAACACAATTACACTTGTGTTGTATTGCGTAAAATC
>CAZKJV010000212.1:0-1650 GCA_964553175.1 uncultured Muribaculaceae bacterium
CATTAAAACATTATGTTTAAAAAAAAGAAAAATCTTAATGAAACGTAAAAATATTATTGAACAAAAGTTTTAAACAAGTATACTATGATTTATAGGGACTGGGAGATAATTATACTTAACGCATCAAATATGAAGAATGCTAAAACCATTTTGATAAATCTATCAGGTGTAAGATTATTGGTTATTTTTTCATTGCTTTTGGAGTCTCCAAAAAATATTGATGAAATAGCAGAATATTTTATAGAAAATAGTTATCCTAAAGAATTGTTTTCTGCCGATACTTTAAGAAATGACTTGAATTTATTACGTTTGGCAGGTTGTGAAATTTCTCGTGCAAATAGATATGACGATAATAGATACGTTTTGACCTCTCACCCGTTTGAGTTGGATTTTGATATTGAAATTGCAAAAAGTCTTTTGAAAATTTATAACAGAATTTATAAAGATTTGTCAGTTGTTCATTTGATGCTTATTGATGATTTATTTTTAGAAATCTCAAAATATGCAAAAAGTGAAGAAGTTAGTGAGTTTTTGCGTGGAATTTCTTTAATAAAAAATCTAAATAAAGAAATAATTAACGATTTACTAAAAGCAAAAGCCTCAAGAAGTAAGATTTCTTTTGTTTATAAAGCTCCTAATACAGGCAAACAAACTTTTGAATTTTTTATTGAGGATTTAGAGGTAAGAAATAGAAAATTATATTTTAGCGGTTATAATGTAACGCTTAAAAAGAATTCATTTTTGCTTGTATCTAGAATAGTTTCAACTATTACTTTTTTCTTGAAAAGTGAAAAACGAAATAAAGGTATTCAAAAAGTTGTTTATGAATTGAGAAATATTGCAAAAATGAATTTTGAACCAGCGGAAAACGAAAAGATTATTGAGTTTGATGCGGAAAAAATTGTTGTAGAATTAACTTCTGATAATAAATTTAAAATCATTCAAAAGATTTTGTCTTATGGCCCTGATTGTACGGTTATTTCTCCTGAAGAAATAAAACAAGAGGTAATAGAAACTTTAATGAGAATGCGGAGTGTCTATGAAAAACGTTAAAAATCCATTAGAAAATTTAAACGGTTCTGCATATAGAGTTTTTGAAACCTTAAAATTTTTGGTTAAAAAGCCTGCAAGTGTTCCTGAAATTCAACATTACCTTGAAAGTCTTGATTATGATGATATAAAAGGGTATTCAAAAGCTGTTGTTTATAAATATTTGACGACTCTAAAAGTTGCTGGTATTACTCTTGTTCGTAAAAATTGCAAATATGAAGTGATAAATCTTCCGTTTAAGATTAATTTTAGTGAGAATAGTTTAAAAGCCTTGGCAATATTAAATAACGCATCGGCAATTATTCCGGAAAAATATCTTTCTGAGAAAATTTCTGAATTCTTTTATCAATTAAAAATGCGTTATTCTTTAGATTTTAAATTGTTTGAAAAGCAAGCAACTAAAGTTGGAAGAACTTTGCATATTTCAAAACCGACAATGGAGCAATCTAAAAAATTACTGAAATATGAAAATTATTGTAAGGAAAATTTTAGATTACAAATTCATTATTATAACCTTTTTGGCGAGGAAAAATTCTCAATAATTGAGCCTTTAGACGTAAAATTTGAGGATAGACAAGTTTTATTTACTGCATTTTGTAC
>CAZKJV010000213.1:0-1595 GCA_964553175.1 uncultured Muribaculaceae bacterium
TTATAATATATTGTAATTACAATAAAGGGTTATGTAATGGAAGATGTCGCAACTAAAAATATGGACTGGAAGCCAAAGGCTAGTTTGACGTGTATTACAACAGCTGTTATGTGTGCGACATTTGTTGATGTATTAAATACATCTATTGCAAATGTTGCTTTAAAAACTATTGCAGGAAGTTTTTCAATTTCAGACGATGAAAGTCTTTGGATTGTAACAATGTTTCTTATTGCTTGTAGCGTGTTGTTACCTGCTACTGACTGGTGTTGCCGTGTGTTTGGTAGAAAGCAGTTTTTTATGGGGTGTATTGCCACTTTTTGTATTGCTGCATTAATTTGCGGTTTTGCTCCGAATTTTGAAGTTTTACTTGCAGGTAGAATTATTCAAGGTTTAGGTGGTGGTTGTATTCTTCCTCTTTCTCAAGCAATATTATTGGAGAGTTATCCTAAAGAAGAACAGGGAAAAGCTATGGCTATTTTTTCTGTTGGTGTTACTATTGCTCCAATTATAGGTCCAATTTTAGGGGGTTGGTTAACAACTAATTATTGTTGGAATTATGTATTCTTGATTAGCGTTCCGCTTTGTATTGTTGCGTTTTTTATGCTTGGCAAGTATGTTGAAAATCCCCCATATTTGAAAGTTATCGGATTGCATAAAATGGATTACGTAGGATTCTTTTTATTAATTATATGGATTGCTTGTTTTCAAGTTATGGTTGATAATGGACAAAAAAATGGCTGGTTTGATTCTTCTTATATTTGTAAACTTGGTGTGGTTGCATTGATTGGTTTTATTGCTTTTGTTGTTTGGGAATTGAAAGTGAAAGAACCATTGTTGAATTTAAGAATATTCAAAAATTGGAATTACGCAATTGGTACAATTCTTTTAACAACTTTATTTGGTATTGCTTACGGTACAATAGCAATTTTACCTCAGTTTTTACAATCAATGTTGGGTTATACTTCGTATTTAAGTGGATTAGCTGCCGGTCCAATGGGGGCAGGAAGTTTTATCGGCGTTGCTATAACGTCAATATTAGAAAAATTTATTGATAGAAGATATGTTATTGCGATAGGACTTTTCTTGATGTCTATGGGTTGTTATATGTTTGCAACTTTAAATTTAGGTATCGCTTTTAATAATGTAATGATTCCAAATATTATTCTTGGGGCGGGTATGACTTCTGTTATAATTCCTGCGACTACTATTACTTATTCAACTGTAATGAAAAATGAAATGACAAACGCTTCAAGTTTGCAAAATCTTATTAAAAATGTTGGTTGTGCAATTGGTACTTCATCTGTTGGGGTGTTAGTATCGAGATATGGACAAGTACATCAAACTTATCTTGTCGATAGGTTGACTATGTTAAATACTGCATTTTCTGACAAAGTAAGTGCTATGACATTACAATTCATGCAAATCGGGCATGATAGTATGACTGCGATGAATATGGCTTATGGAAATGTTTATAGGGAATTAATGGTGCAATCAAATCTTTGTGCATTTATGAGTTCTTATAAAATATATGCTATAACTTTAATATTAGTTGTTCCTCTTACGCTAATATTAAAAAAAGAAAAATAGTATAATTT
>CAZKJV010000214.1:0-1592 GCA_964553175.1 uncultured Muribaculaceae bacterium
GTATTTTTCGATTAAAAAATTGCCTTTTAAGTTATTATTGAGTTTTAGCCAGTTTTAATATTAATAATTTTTTAAAATTTACATAAAAAAAAACATGTCCGAAAAGACATGTCTTTTTTATATTATTTACAAATAATTATTTTTTATAAATAACAGTTAATTCATCACCAGGGTTTAATGCTGAATCATTTACTGAACTTGGAAGAATTAAGTATCTGATTTCATCGCCTAATTCATAAAGAACACCAAATGTTCCGCTTACAACTAATTTAGCTGCGTCATATACGAAGTAACCAGTTGTTAATACTGATTTACCTGCATTTCTTAAACCAGCCATTGGTTGTAATGAGAATGTATCAGCTGCTGCATTTGACCAGTTATCCATAAATCTTTCACTGTCATTTGCAACTTGAGTTGTACCTGCTGAAATTGTTCTACCAGCAACACCACTAATTCTGCCAACTGCTGAGAATGGAGCTGCTACTAAACGAGCAACAAAGTTTGTTGTTTTTGCTTTGTCCATGCCTGCAGCATTTGTAGGGATTTCAGCTTTTACGCCTTTGTTTTCAATTGTGTTGAATTTAACTTTTACATAACCAGGGTTTTTGATACCAGGACGAACAACTTCAACGATTTCGCCTTTAACTGTTGAACCAGCTGTGAATTTTTGACCTGCAACTACTGCATCTTCTAAAGTTTCAGCGTAGAATGATTCGCCGATGTTTGAATGTCTAGCATCAACTCTTTCTTTAATTTTAACTCTTACTGCTGAAGTGTTTAATTTTGAATTGATGAAAGATGCGTTGTAATATTTGCTGTTGCTTAAAGCACAAACTAATCTGTAAACTTGTTCAGTTGTTAAATATTTTTCGCTTGCAACTTTGTCTAATTCTGGTAAGTTATTCAAAATACCTGAATTCATAACTTTTTTTGTAGGTGTGATAGCCCATCTTGGAATTTCTTGCATTTCGTATTTTCCTGCTAATTTGTCAAGAACTAAAGATTTGTCCATCATTTGATTGTTTAATAATTGAGCTAATGTAGCGAAAACTTCAGCTTTTGTAATTTTTTGGTTTGGACGGAAGTTTCTATCAGGGTAACCTATCATTACGTTGCTACCTAAAGCTCTGTAAATGTATGATGCTAATTTGTGATTAGCAACGTCTTTGTATTGATATTTTGTTGCAACTGTTGGCATATTTAAACCAGCTGCTAAAGCGTGAGCCATTTCGCCACGTAATACAGGTGAATTTGGTTTAAACGATTCGCCTAAAATTGTTTTTAAGTTTGCTAATAACATTTGTGCTTGTGATTCAATTAAAACATTTTCTTTGTCTTGAATTGTGAAAGCACCGTCTGCTTTAACTACTTTGTTTCCTAAGTAGTAGTTACCTTCGTAAGGTGTTTGAAGTGATTCGCCAAACAATGTTGGGTGAGCATAAGCTTCTGTGTTTGCAACATTTGCCGCAAATGCACTTGAAGCAATGAATAATGCCACAATTGTTGCGAATAATGTGTTAAATAATTTCATTTTCTACTCCTTTTCATATATATAGAAATTAATAATACTTCCAAGTTAAACATCATTATTC
>CAZKJV010000215.1:0-1585 GCA_964553175.1 uncultured Muribaculaceae bacterium
ATTCAGTTGCAACAAGCCGCATAGTTAACAGTAAAAAATATAAAAAAAGCCTTGGATTTTCCAAGGCTTTTTTATGTATAAAATTTTATTATAATTTTTCATTCAACGTTTTTAACCATTCTGCAAGTTCTTTGTCTGTATTTGAATTTCCTTGTTCATAAACTACAAACGGTTCTAAAACTGTTGAACCTTGAGTTAATTTGCCCATATCTTGAGCAATTGTATATTTTCCACCGCCACCGTGTGTTATAAATGGAATAATTGTTTTTCCATTAAATTTATTCTTTGTCAAAAATGTTTTAACAGCAGGTGCCATTTCGTACCACCAAGCAGGAGTTCCAACAAAAATCACATCGTAATTTGAAACATCACCATTATTTTTTAATTCAGGCATTAATCCTTTGTCATGTTGTTCTTTTGCTACTCCGTATGCTGTTTCGTTGTAGTCGTTAGGATAATCTATTGCGGTTTCAATTTGAAAAATATCTCCACCAACTTGTGAATTAATTTTTTCAGCGATAAATTTTGTATTACCACCCCATGAAAAATATGCTGTTAGAATTTTTTTTGTCATATTATCTCCTTTTTTAATTTATTATATTCTTTATTATTAAGTTTTTAAATAATCTTACTTGAATAATTACATTCGACTATTTTTAAACTTATCTCTTAAAATAATCAGCATTGCACCCGTAAGTACTAAAATTATACCAATAATTCGATTAAAAGTTAAGGTTTCACCAAAAACAACAATACCAAAAAAGATTGCTGTTAATGGCTCTAAAGCCCCTAAAATAGCAGTTATTGTTGAACCTATCAAACGAATGGCAATATTAATTGTTTCAATTGAAATTATTGTTGGAAAAATTGCTAATGCCATTGCACAAACAAAAACTTTCCAATCGGTTATTGGTTGTAATTCCGTACAGAATTTTAAATTAAAAATAAACACGGATAAACTAAATAACATTACATAAAAAGTTAATTTTTCATATTTCATATGCTTTATTGGTTTTAAATTTTTCACTAAAACCATATAAATTGCATATACTAATGCAGATAATAATATAAAAAATATACCTAACGGGTTTAAATGTCCACTTATGCCACCATTAAGCATAAAAATTCCACTTAACGCTAAAATCATTGCAATTATTGAGGTTTTGGTAAGTTTTTCTTTAAAAAATATTGTTGAAATTAACGCAACAATAATTGGGTAAACAAAAAGTATTGTGCAAGCAATCCCTGAATCTAAATATTTTAAAGCTTCAAATAATGAAACTGATGATAATGCGAATAATATTGATAATGGCAATATAAAAATAAATTCTTTTAAAGTTAATGATAAATTGATTTTTTTAAAAAAAGTTATTGATATACCATATAAAATTACAGCAAAAAAATACCTGTAAAATAATACAGAATTTACACTCATACCTAATTTGTACATTGGCAAAGCGAATAATGGATTTGTGCCATAACTAATGGCAGCAATTATTCCGTTTAAGTATCCTTTTGTTTTGTATTTTTTCATAACAAAATTATAATATAAATTTAATTAGTAGCCATTTGACTGATACAGGAG
>CAZKJV010000216.1:0-1547 GCA_964553175.1 uncultured Muribaculaceae bacterium
TTCTTCCGTAGAATCGGGATAAACTCACGCATTTCCTTTGTTAATCGTTCTGACATAGCTTTCACTTCCTTCCTTTTCTTTTTATTTTTTATTTTTGTGCATAAAAATAACGGCTTGGTTTCCCTTGCCGTTTATTCACTAATAATATAATCATTTCCATTATCTGTTATAAAAACGATAGATACTTTAATGCCTTGTTTTCGTAATTCTTTACACTTTTCCCTTGCTTCTGTAATGTTTCTACAAGGATAAGAATTAAATGGATATGATTCCGTTTCTACTATAAGTTTCATTTTAACCACTCATCCGTTTCTATATAATCTTGCCAATCCATGTCAATTAAGCCCAATCCTTCTGCAATCTGATTAATCCATTTTCTAGGCTCTTCTAAATCAGGCATTAACCTTACATCTTCTGCAAGATTCTTGCAAAGTGTTTTAATGGTTTCACTTACAATCTCATTTTCCATTGACCACTGGAATTCACACAGATAATCATATGCATTTGATGCAATTTCTTTTTGTGTAAAACTACCTTTCCAATTTTTATTGCCATATTCTGCAATATCGTAAAAATCCGAATAAGTTATTGACATATCTTCATCTCCTTATATAATTACCTTTTCCCTTGTAAAAATCAAATACAAGCCCAATGGTACAAAAAACAATGCTACTGTCGCATCGTTGTCTATTAAAATCATTGCCAGACTGACTAATATAAAAAATATACCCATAGATTTCTGTATCATGTAATATTTTAATATTTCCCTTTTGTGTCTCTCAATTCGTTGCCGTCTGAGTGCTTTTTTGCGATTTTCCTCTCGGATTATTTCCCTTGCCTCATCAAGTGTATAATATTCACGTTTTCCTATTGATATCATTCTATATTCCTCCTACATTGCCATAATCAGTGCCTTAATCTGTACGTGTGCCTTATCATATTTATACTCTGCTTCTCTTTTGTCTTGAGGTACTGTAAGAGTATCAACAGATAATACTATTTCCTTTGCATTTTCCATATTTAGGCAAAAATCATTTGCCAGTTTCATAATTTCCTTTTGCCATGCTGCCATAATATCAACCTTCTTTCTGTTTAATTTGCTTTGATAATAGTAAAACCTTCTTTTTCTGCATTTCTGATTTCCTGTTTTGTCATTGTTGTTAATCCGATTACTGCTCCATTTAATTTAACTAATACTGCCATTATTTTTATTCTCCTTTTGATTATGTATTATTTGCGTTTTGCATTAAAATAAGCCTGTAGTGTGATGTATAGGCTTGTGGGTTTATGTTTTCTATTGTATAATTAGGTTATGTGGAATTTAGGTATTCCCATGCTTCCGTTTCCGTTGGGAAAGCAATGTTGCAGTTTGGGAGATACCAGTTTCCGTATTTTAGGTATGGCATAAAAAACCTCCTTTGCGTTTAGATGTTATAATTCAACTTTTAATCCTTTAATTGCGTTGTGATATGTTCCGTCTTGCACTTCGTCCGTTTCTTTGTTATATCTGTATTTCATAAGATTTGATTTGCAACGGAACGTGATAT
>CAZKJV010000217.1:0-1537 GCA_964553175.1 uncultured Muribaculaceae bacterium
TGTGAATATTGCATAAATGAAAAGTGCTTTTTTGTACATTTTGCATAAATGGCGTATTTTGACTAGTAAAATTAATAATAGTTACTGTTTTTCGATATTTCATGTTTACATATGAACATATGAATAGTTATTCATATATAAACTTTTTTTCAAAACTCTATAAACCATAGCAAGGAAAACAAAAACAGTAACTATTACTATTTCTTTAGGTAAAATATTGATTTACCTACAAAAAGTTAGTGTGGACTAACCAGAGGGGTAGAAAAAACCGTTAGTGTGGACTAACTTTTCTATTCTGGCATAAGCTAGTTCACCCACACACCAACTCAAAAATCCAACATCCAAACCAATCCATCTCCAATCCCCAAATTCCCACTAAAATCAACCATTTCCCCAATTTCCAACCACAAAATCACTTATCGAACCTAATATCGAAAATCCCTAAGAAAATCAATCATTTTTCACACTTCTACCTCCAAAAATCAAATTTCAAAAATTCAAAATTCAAATCTAAATTTCAAAAACCTCAACAAAATCCAATTAAAATTCGATAACCAATCCTTAACGAAATATCCTAATAAAACTGTTTCATTAAATCAAACATTGTCATTTAATCTCGCAGCACAAAAATCATTCCACACGCAAAAAATCATAAAATCGACCCAAAAATCCATTTTATCTTCTACACTACCAACTCTTCACCCATTCAATAAAAATTAAAATTCACCATCAAAAACTCAAATTTAGTCCCTAGAAGCATCTTTTAAAATGTTCACAACATATCCAATCTGAATTTAACAAAATACTTCTTTTCAAATTTCCGTACATAATCCATACAATCATAAGACAGATAGAAATATCTGTCTTATTTTTATGTCTAAAATCTAATCTAAAAACAAATCCAAATTTCTTAACTTCACAATCATCATTCAAAAGTTAAAAAGTTAAAACAGAAAAGAGAATATCTATATGTACAAAATGACAAATGATGGGGGTACTTTTAAACCATCCGGAACAAGCACCTAATAATACCACTACTATCCTATTAAATAGAGAAGAAAAATTTTGAAGTAGATATTTATGAACAAATGCAAAATCAAAAAAAGAGAATAAGTATTATAGACATTACTATATAAAATACTCAACGAGAGCAAAATTGCGCTTACCAATTTTTAACATCAACTAAACAATTAACAGAGAATAATACAGTAACAACAAAATTTTAGGAGGATTTACATATGAATAATTCAAACACAGCTTTACAAATAACAAATTTTAATTTTTACGGAGATGAACTTATTGCGTTGAAAGATAATGCAACAAGTGAAATTTACACTTCTATTAATCATATATTGAGGAATATTGGTTTTACAGAAAGACAAGTAAAACATATTCATGGTAAATGGAATAAAGATGTTATAGTTTCCAAAGGCGTACAAAATTTTGTACTACCTGATAAAAACGGAAATAATCAAGATACACTTTGTATTTCAAACAGAAAATTGCCAATAGCACTCACAAAAATATCCATTACACC
>CAZKJV010000218.1:0-1534 GCA_964553175.1 uncultured Muribaculaceae bacterium
ATTATAACTTCAGTTGATACATTATTTTTTAATGAAGATTTTTTGAAAGATGTGAAAATTTTTAAAATAAATAATGGAAAAATAATTGAATAAAAAAACTCGGAGTTTTTCTCCGAGTTTTTTATTATATAACATTTGTTAACGCTTCAAAAATTATAGGGTCCCATTTTACACCTGTTTCTTCTTTTAGAATTTCAAGTGCTTTTTCTTTTGATAAAGCTTCTCTGAAAGGTCTTTCAGAAGTTAAGGCTGTATAAGCGTCAGCAATTGCAATAATTCTTGAACCTAATGGAATAGACATTCCTTTTAGTCCTTCTGGTTCACCTTTGCCGTCCCAGCGTTCTTTATGATAATGAATATATGGTATAACTTCTGATAAGAAATTGATATTCATTAATAAATTTACGCCTACATTAGGGTGATTTTGAAGTTTTTCCCAATCTTCTTTGGTTAATTTTCCGCCGTGATTGAATAAATCTTCAGGTAATGTTATTTTACCAACGTTTTGTAATAAACCTGCATAATAAATTAAATCGCTTGTTTTTTCGTTTAATTTTAATTGTTTACAGATTAATCTTGATAAATCAGCAGTTAATTGAGAATGAGCAACTTTGTATTCACCTTTTGCATCAACGGCTTTTGCAAGTAAATTTACAAAGATTTGTTGTTCATCACCTAAATCGCCAATTAATGCTGTTAATTCTGCTCTCATGTGTTGTAAATCAATAGTATTTGCATTCAAATCTATGATTAATTTATTAACTTCATCAATAGTTTTTTGTAATGACATAGAAGTAGCAAATAATCTTGCCATAGATATAATCAAATTACATAACTCTTGTTTGAAAGTTTTTTCAGTATAATTTTCAACAACAACAACACCTACATTGTAAGCATTATTACTCATCGGAATAGCATTTAAAAGTTTAACTTTGTCTTCAAATAATGATTTATTTGGAACAAAATCTTTATTTTCGTTTGGATTTTTAATTTCTACGATATCTCTTGCATTAAATGCGTTAGCAACAAATGTATGTTCATCTAAATTATATCCGATATTTTCTTTGTAAATATCGTGATTAAAATCAATAGAAGAACCTACAAGAAGTAAGTCGTGATTTTCAGTATCCAAACCTTTTGCGAAATCTTTTGTTAAATAAACATGACATGCATCAACGTCTAACATTTGTGAAATAGTTTTTGCAATAGAATTATAAATAACATAATCTTCTTTTGAGTTAAAGCCTAAAACACAAAGAGTATTATCTAAAGAATAAATAGATACAAGCTCTTTTAATTGTTTTTTAAGACTTTCGCTTTTATCAGCTTTATCTTTAACAGAATTACCGATTTTTTTTGCTAAATCATCTGATATAAGACATTCTGATAAAAAATCACCCAGATTTAATGCAAAGATTTCTTCTAACGGGTCATCGTCCATTAAATTAGCACTACGTCCGAAAAGAGAAACACCTGTGTTAGTTTCTTCTAATTTTTTTTCTTCCATTACATCTAATATCCTTTTGTGTACTTA
>CAZKJV010000219.1:0-1523 GCA_964553175.1 uncultured Muribaculaceae bacterium
ATTACAATTAGAGTGTTGGGAAAATATTATTTTTAATATAAAGGAGATAAGAAAAATGAAAAAATCAATCAAAGATTTGGGCGACGTTAAAGGAAAAAGAGCGTTAGTTAGAGTTGACGTTAACGTTCCTCTAGACGCAGACAAAAACGTAACAGATGACACAAGAATTCAAGCTATTTTACCAACAGTAAAATTCTTACAAGAAAAAGGTGCAAAAATTATTTTAATGGCACACTTAGGCAGACCTCAAAAATTAAAAGAAGGTCAAAAACTTGAAGATTTATCTTTAGAACCTGTTGCAAAATATATGTCTAAAGTTTTAGGTCAAGAAGTTAAATTTGTAAAATCTCCAATCGGCGAAGGTGCTGACAAAGAATTAGCAGATTTACAAGACGGACACGTAGCTTTATTAGAAAACATTCGTTACTACAAAGCAGAAGAAGCTAAAGACGATGACATGACATTTGCAGAAGAATTAGCAAAATTAGGCGATTTCTACGTAAACGATGCTTTCGGTGCTGCTCACAGAAATCACACTTCAACTGCAAAAGTTGCTAAACTTGTTAAACCTGCTGTTTCAGGTCTATTAATGGAAAAAGAAATCAGATGCTTATCTCAAGCTCTTGATAACCCTACAAGACCATTCACAGCTGTTGTTGGCGGTGCTAAAGTTTCTTCAAAAATCGGTGTTTTAGAAAACTTATTAGACAAAGTTGATAACATGATTATCGGTGGCGGTATGGCTTACACATTTGTAAAAGCTAACGGCGGAAAAATCGGTGATTCAATTTGTGAAGATGACCAACTTGAAGTTGCAAAAGCTATTGAAAAGAAAGCTCAAGAAAAAGGTGTTAACCTTGTAATGGCAACTGACGTTTTAGTAACAAATGATTTCTCTGGAAACGGAACAAACAAAGTTGTAGATATTAAAAATATTCCAGATGGTTTTGAAGGCGTTGACGCAGGTCCTAACTCTCAAAAAGCATTTGAAGAAGTTATCAAAAATTCAAAAACTATTCTTATGAATGGCCCTGTTGGTGCATTTGAAACTCCAGCTTTCTCAGAAGGTACAAAAGCTATCTTGAAAGCAATCGTTGAAGCTACAAAAAATGGTGCAACATCTGTTATCGGTGGTGGCGACTCAGTTTCTGCAGCTAAAAAATTCTGCAAAGCTGAAGACTTCACTCACGTTTCAACTGGTGGCGGTGCTTCATTAGAATTTATTGAAGGTAAAGTTTTACCAGGTGTTGCTGCATTAGATGAAAAATAATTGATTATATAATTATATATATATAATATATACATATTAAAATTATTTAATTCTTAATAACAAACAAAAACTCCGAATGAAAATTTCATTCGGAGTTTTTTCTTATCAACTTGTAAACTTATTATACTAAGTTTAATGCGATTGATGGAGCTTGGTTTGCTGTTGCTAACAAGCTTGCTGATGTTTGTTGAAGAATTTGTTGTTTGATGTAATTTGAAGATTCTTCAGCGATATCAGCGTCTTTAATCAATGA
>CAZKJV010000220.1:0-1513 GCA_964553175.1 uncultured Muribaculaceae bacterium
GAAATTAAATTAATACTCTAATATATAGTTCAATAATGTTCTTACGCCTACGCCTGTTGCACCTGAAATGAATTCTTTTTGAGGTTTATCAAGGAAAGCTGTTCCTGCAACATCTAAGTGAGCCCATTTTGTTTCAGGTTTTACGAATTTTTGTAAGAATAAACCTGCTGCAGATGCACCGCCCCAACGAGAGCCAGTGTTTTTCATATCTGCAATTTCACTTTTTAGACTGTCAAAATATTCTTCAAACATTGGCATTTCCCAGTATTTTTCACCTGATTTTGCACCTGTTTCGATTATTCTGTTAATCAAGTCTTTGTTGTTACCCATAATTCCTGATGCGTGAGTTCCTAATGCAACCATACAAGCACCTGTTAATGTTGCAATATCAATCACTTCGTCTACACCTAAATCACAAGCGTAGCAAAGAGCATCAGCTAGAGTAACTCTGCCTTCTGCGTCTGTATTATCAATTTCGATAGTTTTACCGTTTTTTGCCGTTAAAATATCCCCCGGTTTATATGCGTTTGGTCCAATCATATTTTCGCAAGCCGCAATAATACCATGAACTTCTACGTTTGGTGAAAATTCTTTTAATTTGCTCATTACACCTAAAACACAAGCTGCACCTGACATATCATCTCTCATTGTAAGCATTGATGATGCAGGTTTTAAGTCCATTCCGCCACTATCAAAGCATAAGCCTTTACCGATAATTGCAATTTTCTTTGTCGGATTTTTTGGAGCATATTTCATGTGAATGAATTTAGGCTCTTGAATACTTCCTTTTGCAACTGCTAAAAATGCAGTCATACCCATTTTTTCGCAATCTTTTCTATCATAAATTTTTGTTTCAATGTTTAAACCCTTTGCAAGTTCAGCTAATTTTGTTGGAGTTGCATATTCCGCCGGTTCGTTTGCAATATTTCTTGCAAATTCCATTGCTTCTGCTCTTTTTTGACCTTTTTCAATTTTTGCTTTATCAAGATTTACATATAAAGTTTCAATGCGGTCTTTCTTTTCTGTTTTGTATTTGTCGAAAGCGTAGTTTGCAATCATTGCACCTTCTGAAATCATATCTGCATATTCAAAATTTATACCGCTAAAATCAAATGCGATAGTTTTTGCTTTCATTTGGAGAGCTTTTTTTACGGCTTTTGCAACTGCTTCTCTTATTTTATTGTTGTTAATTTCGTTTTCTTTTCCAAGTCCTACAACTAAAATTTTTCTTGCAGGTGTTTTACCAAGTGTTGGAAGAAGGTAAGTTGTGTTTAATTTTCCTTCAAAGTTGTCTTGTTTTAGTGCGAATTCGTTTGCAATTTCATTTGAAGTTTCTTTCCCTTCAAACATATTTACAATTAAAATGTCGCATTCTTGATTTTTTACGTCTGAAATAATTTTAATTTCCATTTATTTCTTCCTTTCTTTGTAGAAATACTTTATATAAATTCATAATAGCACATAAATTTTATTATAAAACACTTTTGGAAGGATATTTATGACCCGCTTTAAA
>CAZKJV010000221.1:0-1509 GCA_964553175.1 uncultured Muribaculaceae bacterium
GCCATGAATGGAAGGGTATAATATATTATGCACGGTGGACATTGGACAGTAAATTTAGGTAATTTAGTATTTAATATGGATACTATTGTTACAATGTGGATTACCATGATTTTGTTAATTGTTGTTTCTTTTGTTGCAACAAGAAAATTATCAATTTTTCCATCTAAATTGCAAGTTGTGTTTGAGTCAGTGATTAATTATTTTTCAGGCATAGTTGCTTCAAATATGGGTGAAAAAGAAGGTAAAAAACATTTACCGTTGTTATTAACTTTGTTTATGTTCATTTTGACTGCAAATTTATTAGGTCAATTGCCTTGGAGATTAATTCATTTGGCTCACGGTGAATTTGCATCACCGAATAATGACATTAATATGACAGCTGCGATGGCAATTATTGTGTCTATATATTATATTTTCTTTGGTATTAAGAAAAAAGGTTTCAAATTCTTTATTGAAAACTTTAAAATCGACGGTATTATGATTGCTTTGGTTGATTTACTAGAGTTATTCGTAAGACCATTTTCATTGGCACTCCGACTTTTTGCGAACATTATGGCAGGTGAAATCCTTGTATTCACTTTTGCTGGTATGTGTGCATATTTTGCACCGTTACCATTTATGTTCTTTGAAGTCTTTGTTGCTTTAATTCAAGCGTTGGTATTTACGCTATTATCAACAACTTATATTGCCTTGGCAGTAAACGGAGAAGAAGAATAATTTAAAAATAAAGGAGAAAATTATGGCAGTAGAACAAATCGCAACTCAAGTTGCAGCATTCAGTAAACTAGGTGCAGGTATTGCAATTGGTTTTGGTGCAATTGGCGGTGGTATCGGTATTGGTTTAGCTACAAAAGGTATGTTAGAATCAATGGCAAGACAACCTGAAATCGCTGGTAAAGCATTCATCAACTTTATTATCGGTTTAGGTCTTGCTGAAGCAACAGCTATTTATGCTTTGTTTATCGCATTACAACTTATTGGTTAGTAGTTTTAAGAAAGATATAATTTATTATGGAATTTAACGCTACATTTATAGTTGCATTTATCAGTTTTATTGTGTTTACGGTGATAATGAATTTAATTCTTTATAAACCGATAAACAATATTGTTATGAAAAGAAAAGAATTGGTTGATGCGAACTATCAAGAAGCTGATAAAAATTCTGATAAAGCGGTTTCAATTTTGTTAGATAAAGAAAAACATTTGGAAAAAGCTACTGAGGACGCAAAAGTTATTGTTTCTAATAAAACTGCAGAGGCTATTTCTAAAAAAGATGAAATGACTGCTGATGCAAAAAAAGAGGCTCAAAAAAATATTGATGCTTACAATTTGTATTATAAAAATGCAACAAAAGAAGCTAAAGAATTTTTGCGACATGAAATTGTTGTTTTGGCTCAGTCTATTTCAGACAAGTTTTTAGGTCCAGATGAAAAAATTTCAGAGGAAATCTCAGACGAAAAAATTGAGGCTATAATGCAAGGATAATTATGGAAATTTGGAATATTATTG
>CAZKJV010000222.1:0-1507 GCA_964553175.1 uncultured Muribaculaceae bacterium
GCTTCTTATCGGAAACGGCACACATCACACCTGTGATGTAATCCGCTGCCATAAAAACAACCAGTGCATAGAGCAGACCATCGTAACCGCCCAAGAAATAGCCGAGCCACCCTCCGATCACGGTAAATACAAACTGAATACTGTTCCAAAATTCTTTCATTTCCTTGTTCCTCCATTCTTTAAAAATTTGCAAAATAAAAGACAGCCTGAAAATAGACTGTCTGAATTGCTGTGTACATTACACCAAATATCTCGTACAAATTTATTGCTTTTATAAATGTAATTCTCTTGCTATTCCTGCCCTTCAGAGTGATATATAGACTACCAAAAAACAAAGCCGCTTCAAACGGCAGACATAAAGGAGGCAGTCATATATGAAATCTAAAAATTTAAAAATTGCTTATTCAACCCGTTTCCAGAAGAATAATGTTCTTACCGTTCCAAAACTTCAGATGGAAGGCAGATGGCTGGAAGAATTAGGCTTTTCCATTGGCTCTACGGTAATGGTCGAATATGAGGAAGGTTCTATCCGCATCCGCCCTCTGACTGAAGCAGAGCTTGCCCTTCAAAAGCAGCAGGAACTTACCGCATCCTTAAAACGCAAAGAGAAAGAACTCCGCTCTATACAGACTTCCTATGAAACTCTTTCCAAAGTCGCTGAAAGTTCCCAATCCTACGGCAAATCCTGCTGATATTCTCCAGCACCGCCCTCATTATTCTGACTCTTCCGTCAGCGTGTAGGTAATCTTCATGGTCTTATCCGTGGTCTTTACCACCGCTGACGAAAGATTATTGATCGTTGCAAGATAAGGTGTCAGCAGATACATGGTCCGGTATTCATTTCCATAGCTGCCGCCCCATCCGAGCAGGAACTGCTTATACTGAAACAGCGGTGTTGCTGCATGGTTCAGCTTCTGGTTTCCTTTGGTCTTGATAACTGTATCATCAGCAGTGATCTGAAAATCATTTCCCACGATCAAATCTCCAATCAAGGTCAGATACATCTCGCAGGTTCCAGATTCACACAATGGTTTCCACGATGAGGTAAATCCAAACGGAATCAGTGTTACATCTGCTGAGTTGCTGACATTGATCTTGTAGATTCCCTTTTTATTATAAGCAGGCACATAAAGATATCCGTTCCGTATACAGCATCTGCATTCCCGTTCCGGATAACTGGAGCTTCCGTCCCTTGTTCCCACATCCATCAGCTTTGCATTGGAAAGTGTCCACGAGCCTTCCTCAATGGAGTAATCACTCTTGGAAATCTTTACCCATACCATCGTGGCATCACCGGAGGAGTTTCCTTCATTGGAAAAACCATACCAGTAACCGTCCCCGCCATTTAAGAATTCCCCATATAGGGTATAATCTCCCAGAAACTGAAATGTTGATGTCGGTATTGCCTTATCTTCCAATACTTTATATGTGGAATCATCTATCTTATCATTTAACCCAATACTGAAGATAGGGATCTGCACCTTTCGGATACGGACACTGGAATCTT
>CAZKJV010000223.1:0-1501 GCA_964553175.1 uncultured Muribaculaceae bacterium
GCATATATATGATAGCACAAAAGATATTTTTGTTTTAAATTAAGATTTTATAAAGTTTCAAAAAAATAAAAAAAATTATGTTAAGATAATTTCGAAAAATAAATCTTGATAACCAAAGGAGGAAATATGAAAATCGGTATTTTAGGTTATGGTAATTTAGGAAAAGGTGTTGAAAGTGCTGTAAGACAAAATGATGATATTGAGTTATCGGTAGTTTTTACAAGAAGAAATCCGAAAGATATAAAATTAAAAAGTGAAAATATTCCGGTTGTTTCTGTTAATGAAATTGATAATTGGAAAGATAAAATTGATGTTTTAATTATTTGTGGTGGAAGTGCGACAGATTTACCTGAACAAACTCCGAAATATGCAAAAATGTTTAACGTAGTAGATAGCTTTGATACTCACGCAAAAATTCCTCAACACTTTGCAAATGTTGATAAATCAGCAAAAGAAAATGGTACAGTTGCATTGATTTCAGCAGGTTGGGATCCAGGGTTATTTTCATTAAACAGAATGTATGCAAACGCAATGTTGCCGGAGGGTAAAGATTATACTTTTTGGGGTAGAGGGGTTAGCCAAGGTCATTCAGATGCAATAAGAAGAATTGACGGAGTTAAAGATGCAAGACAGTATACTTGCCCTGTTGAAAGCGTTTTAGATAAAATTAAAAGAGGCGAATGTCCTGAACTTACAACAAGACAAAAACATACAAGAGAATGCTATGTTGTGTTAGAAGATGGTGCAGACGCAAAAAGAGTTGAACAAGAAATTGTTACTATGCCTAACTATTTTGATGAATACGATACAACAGTTCATTTTATCAGTGAAGAAGAATTGATTAAAAATCATAGCGGAATTCCTCACGGCGGATTAGTTATAAGAAACGGTAAAACAGGATTTGACAAAGAACATACGCATACAATTCAATATAATTTAAGATTGGATTCAAACCCTGAATTTACATCAAGTGTTTTGGTTGCATTTGCAAGAGCTGTAAATAGAATGTCTAAAGAGGGTCAAACAGGTTGCAAAACGATTTTTGATGTTGCTCCTGCTTATTTAAGCCCTAAATCAGGCGAAGAATTAAGACGAACAATGCTTTAATTAGTCGCTTGATATGTCTAATTGTCGAATTACTCTTTTTTGAATAGTTTTTATAATTATTTCAAAAAGGAGTAATTTTTATGATAAAAGAATTGGATAAAACAAATTTTAATGATGAGATTAAAAACGGACTAAAGGTGGTTGAATTTTTTGCGGATTGGTGTGGATATTGCACCCGTCAAGAACCGATTTTAGAAGAATTGGACAAGGTTTGGATTGGCAAAGTTAATACTGATGAAAATAGAGAACTTGCTCAAAAGTTTTCAATTTCGTCGTTGCCATCGTTTGTGATTTTTAAAGACGGAAAAGAAATCCATCGCTTTAGTGGACTTCATTCAAAGTTTGATATTATGAATATTATTTCTAATTATATAAAATAATAGTCTTTTTATTT
>CAZKJV010000224.1:0-1480 GCA_964553175.1 uncultured Muribaculaceae bacterium
TGTCTTTGCTGGATTCCCGTCCGATGGACTGCAAAATAACATCTACATTAATTCTATTCTACAAAATGCAATCGAGGTAATTATGATTTTAGAACTGCTAGTTGATTTATTTTCGTCTAATCAAAAATGTTCACACAAACATGTGAGCTTAAACAAAAATTTTGCTTATTGTCCTGACTGTGGGGCTTTAATTGAAAATCAATGGTACATTGTGAAATGTTCTTGTTGTGGAATTAAGCAAAAAGCCGTTGTAAAAAATGGTAAAGTTGTTCCTGTCGGTAATTTTTGTCATAATTGCGGTAGCGAAGAATATATCGTTGAAAAACTTGATACGATTGATTTTATAAACATAAATTATGCTGCATTGCTAAGAAAAGAAACTAAACCTGCTGATGATACAAAAAGAAGAATTACTCAATGCTGGGTTGATGCTACAAGAAAAAGCAATGAGCAACCATTATTGCTGCCAGTATACCAATAATATCTGCTATAATACCTGTTAATAGAGCATATCTGACTTTTGAAATTCCAACTGAACCAAAATAAACCGCCAAAACATAAAAAGTTGTTTCAGAGCTTCCGACGATAATTGCAGATAATTTTACGGCATAACTGTCCGGTCCAAAATGATTTGCAATATCAGAAAAAATTCCGAGTGCAGCAGAACCTGATAAGGAACGTACAATCATAATCGGCAAAACATCAACAGGCACAGAAATTTTGTTTAAAAATTCGCTTAATAAATCTCCGCACATTTCTATAAAACCGCTTGCTCTTAGCATTGAAATAGCTACGATAATTGCAACTAAGTACGGTATTATTCCGATTGCAACTTTAAAACCGTCTTTTGCACCGTCCGTAAAAGTTTCATAAACAGGAACTTTTTTAAACATTGCAACAGTGAGAATTAAAATCAAAATAACTGGTAAAATCCATAAAGAAATTAAGTTTATAACGCTTTGGAATGTCATTATTGAGCCCTCCAAAATCGTTGAAATATTTTAGCGGTTAAAATAGCAGAAATAAAAGCAATTCCTGTTACGATAAGTGTCGGTGCGATAATTTCGGTTGGATTTTTGTATCCAATTCCGACTAAAACAGCTATCACTGTCGTCGGAATAATCTGAAAACCTGCGGTGTTCATTGCCAAAAACATGCACATTGCATTTGAGGCAGAAGTTTTGTCTTTGTTTATTTCTTGTAATTCTTCCATAGCTTTTAAGCCTATCGGAGTGGCTGCGTTTGTTAGACCTAGTGCGTTTGCAGAAAAACTCATTGCAATATCGCCGATAGCTTTGTTATCTTCCGGAATGTCATTGAACAACCATTTTGCAATTGGTTTAATTAATTTTGTTATGCAATCAACAATTCCTGATTTTTCGGCAATTTTCATAATGCCGAGCCAAAATGCCATTATTCCGATAAGTGAAAATGCTACTTTTACGGACAAATCTGCACCTGTAAGTATTGCGTTTACTAC
>CAZKJV010000225.1:0-1462 GCA_964553175.1 uncultured Muribaculaceae bacterium
AACAATAGTTAGTTTTTATAGAATCATATTCTTTTCTTTTCTTAAAACTATTTTCACTATCTTTATGAAAGAAGATATTTTTATTATAATGCTGCTCTCCATCATATTCGATACAACAATTATAATCAGGAATATAAAAATCAAAAGGTAATTTTCTTATTGCCTTACAGTCATCAAAACAATATTCTCTATGATAATTAATCTTCATTTTATCTAAGATTCTAGCTATCTCTTTTTCTCCCTTAGATTCTTTACAAATTGAGCATCTATTTCCTCCTCTAAAAGAATCAAAAGAGATCTCTATGATATGTCCCTTAGGACATTCGACAGTTAGTTTTTCTTTAGAGTTTATATAATTGTTAGAAAGCAATTTGTATCCATATTTTAAGAAATATTCTTTAATATAATCATACGAATATCTTTTTGAATCTCCTACAAATTTGTTATAACATTCTCTACATCTTTGCCCTTGTTGAAAATCATTGAATCTCATTGAAAAAATATGACCTTCTGGGCATTGTATTTTTAATTTTGTCCTATTGTTTTTATATTCTTTAGATAATAAAATATATCCCTCTTTTTCTATATACTCTTTGACATATTCATAAGTAAGACTTGCCTTTCCAGCACATATTTTACATCTATGCCCGTTTTTAAAGTGATCAAATCTCATTTCTATTGTATGCCCTTGAGGACAAATCATTTTTAATTTTTCACTCATTTTTTTATACTCTGTAGATAATAAAGTATATCCTTCTTTTTCTATAAAAGATTTTACTAAATCATAATTCCATTTTATATAACTCATAATTCCTCCTAATTACGAAGGTTCTATATTAATATTTAAAGACTTAACCTTTCTTACCATGTATATCACTATACATACGACCGATTTTATTCAATTTTCATTTACATATTTCTATGTAAAGACGCATTTAATTTACGTTATATTGATATTTCCCTGCAATGGCTTCAGACAGACCTGCCCTAGTTTCTTCGTTAAGATCTGCCCATTTTGTACTTAATTCACTAAGTACACTAAATGTATCTTTTAACTCTCCATTTCCCTGTACTATATCTATATTTGCATATCTCTTTAAAGCTAAAGCTGTTTTATTCATTTCTAAAGTTCCGTCTTTAGCATTTGTTTTTACACCTTGTAAGTTTACTGCTAAAGATTTAAGTGCGTTCAGTTTGTTTTATCCATAGGTTTTTTATCCTATGCTCTAGGAGTTTCCTCCATTATGATATGTCATTTCATATCTAGCTTAGCATATATATTCACATCATAAATTTGCATGAGATGTGTTGAGAACTCTTGGAGGGATTATATTTATTCACCCTCTATGCGTTACAGTAATTGTCGACCTTTCGCAATTCGGCAATTTACCTCGGTATTAGCTTATCTTTTAAAGACTTAGCTTTTCTTACCATATATATCACTATATATTTGACCGATTTT
>CAZKJV010000226.1:0-1452 GCA_964553175.1 uncultured Muribaculaceae bacterium
CAACCATCTGAACCTCCAAGAAAGATATCCGAAACAAAATCAATAAAATTGAAATCAGGCGGAAATAAACTTGCAGAAATTTATTTGACTGTAAAAAAATAGATTATTGCGAATTTTTCGCAATTATTATTCTTGTGGCAAACAGCCAATAATAGAAATAAAATAGAAATAAAACAAAAGAGCGTAGCGAAGTTGCTAAGCTCTTTTATTTATGCTAAAATCAAGATAAAAGAGGGATTAGAATGAACAAACTTTCAACATTTATTGTAGATACCGACCAAAATGCTAGAGAACTTTTAACGAACTATACAAACGAGATAGATTTTTTAGAAGTTTCAGATTGCTATAACTCGTTGGAAGACGCATATAATACGATTATCAAAGAGCAACCACAAATTGTTTTTGTGAATTTGGATAAAGATTCAGACAAAACTTTTGCACTAATTGAAAAAATCATAAATAACACAAAAAACACAAAAATAATCGTTACGGCACTAAGTTATGATACAAATTCAATCATAAAAGCAATGAGAGCAGGTGCAAGAGAGTTTTTACCAAAACCAATTATTAAAGAAGATTTTACAAAAACATTAACAAAAATGAAAGATACGTTTTTCGGTAACGAAAAAGTTTCAAACTGCAAAATTATAACAACTTTTTCAAATAAAGGCGGTATTGGAAAAACATCAATCGCAACAAATTTAGCACTGGAAATTGCAAATATAACAAAAGAGAAAGTTGCATTGGTTGATATGAACTTCCAATTGGGCGATGTTGCTACATTTTTGGATATAAAACCATCGTTTGATATTTCGTATGTGGTAAAAAACCTTGATGGAACAGATGATTCATTTTTGCTAAGTACCCTTGACCAATACAAAGATTCAAGTTTGTACGTGCTTGCAGACCCGCCATATATGGAACAAGCAAAGGATATTACACCCGAGCAAATTTCAAAACTATTTGACGCACTAAGAAAGACTTTTTCTTACGTCATTGTTGATACAAGCAATGTTATAGACGGCAAAACGATTACAGTATTGGACAATACAGACTTTATAATGCTAGTAACAATAGTTAACTTACCGGCAATAAGAAATTGTCAGCGTTGCATGGACATTTTTGAACGCTTGGGCTACGACAAGGAAAAAACAAAAATCGTGATAAACCGTTATATGGAAAACGATGAAATAAGCGTTGAAGATGTAGAAGAAGCATTAAACCAAAAAGTTTATTGGAAGATACCGAATAATTATTTTACGATAATGTCATCAATCAATAAGGGGCAACCCGTAAACATTATTAACCCAAAATCAAATATTGCACAAAGTTATAGAGAATTGGCAACAGTGTTGTCAGATAACCTATATAAACAAAAAGTAGCAAAGAAAATAACAAGAAACCCGCTTATTGATTATAAAAAATTAATTGGTTAATGACAACATGCAGTCA
>CAZKJV010000227.1:0-1409 GCA_964553175.1 uncultured Muribaculaceae bacterium
CTTTTTATTATTTATATTTTTAATCTTTATATTCGTTCCACACTTTATCAAATTCGTGGTGAACTTTTTTAAGTGCTTTTACTATTAAATAATCAAATTGAAGTTCTCTGCCACCTTTTATTACTTCAAAACTTTTTTCATGAGAAAGTGCATCATGGTAAGGTTTTTGAGTTCTCAATGCATCATAAACATCAGCAACGGCGACAATTCTTGCTTCTAGTGGAATTTCTTCTTTTTTTAATCCGTCTGGATAGCCAAGTCCGTCATATCTTTCGTGATGATATTTTGCGATATTCATTGCAATTTTTATGAAGTCGTTTCCGTCAAACTGGTCGTAAACATCTTTTAGCATGTTATAGCCAATGTTTGTATGTTCCTTCATTTGTTCAAATTCTTCTTCTGTAAGTTTGTCGGGTTTTAAGACAATTTCATCAGCAATTCCAACTTTGCCAATATCGTGTAAAGCTGATGCAAGTTCAACATCTTTTATATATTCAGGTGTGATATTTTGTTTGTAAATCGGTTTTGTAAGTTCTTGTGCTATAATTTTACAGTAACGTTTTACACGTTCAATATGTTTACCTGAGTCATCGTCTTTAGATTGGGCTGATTTTGCAAGTGAAAAAATAGTTTCGATTTGTTCGTTTGTAATTTTTTTTACTTCTTTATTTTTTTGATTTTCTTGCAAATTTTTTAATTTTAATTGTGTTGCAACTCTTGTTCTAACCTCTTCGGGTTTAAAAGGTGCAGCAATATAATCGCTTGCCCCAACGGCAAAAGCTTTTACAATGTCATCTGTTTTTAAATCTCTTGAAATTAAAATAATTGGAATATGTTTGAATTCCTCAATAGATTTTATTTTTTTACAAGTATCATAACCGCTACTATCTGTTAAATTAGTATCAATAACGACTAAATCAATGGAATTTGACATTTTGTCAATCGCATTATCGCAGGAAGTTGCAGTTTTTATTTCATAACCGTCCTTTGCTAAAATCATTGATAAAATTTTTAAATTTGTAGCGTTGTTGTCAACAATTAAAATTTTCATTAACTTCCCTTTTATTTATGTTATGATTTTATCATAAGACAGGTATTAAGACAAGGTAAATTATGGACGATCAAAAAATTATTGTTACTATTTCAGGAAAAGACCAAGTTGGTATTGTTATGAAATTTACGACTGTTTTGGCAGAATACAGCGTAAATATCGAAGATATCAAGCAAACTTTAATGCAAGGTCAATTTGTAATGTTTCTTTTGGGTGATATTGAAAATTCAAAACACTCTTTCAAAGAAATTAAACAAGCTTTACTTGATAAAGCAAACGAGTTAGGAATGGAAATTTGGATTCAAAAACGAGAAATTTTTGATAAAATGCATTCAATTTAGTTTAAGAAAAAGGGGGC
>CAZKJV010000228.1:0-1388 GCA_964553175.1 uncultured Muribaculaceae bacterium
TGATAATATTGATAAAAAATTAGAAGAAAAAATGCAAGATGTTGAATCTATGGCACAAGAATTAATCAATATAAAAACAGAAAACGAAAAATTAAAACATAAAATCCTTGAATTAAATCGTGAAAATATGCATCTAAAAATGGAGCTTGAAAAATTTGAAAAAATAGGATTTGGGTTTTATAAAAAATACGAAGTAAAAGACTATACAATATAAGGATTTAAAATAATGGCTGTAAAAGAAAAAGAAAAAGATGAAACAACAAACGTTTCTTCAGAACGTGAAAAAGCTTTAAAACTTGCTATTGAAAAAATTGAAAAAGATTTTGGTAAAGGTTCAATCATGAAGCTTGGTGATAAACCGTCAGTAAGTGTTGAAGCAATTCCAACAGGCTCTTTAGACTTAGATATTGCATTAGGAATAGGCGGTATTCCAAGAGGAAGAATTATTGAAATTTATGGACCGGAAAGTTCTGGTAAAACAACTTTAGCACAACATATTGTTGCTGAATGTCAAAAAAATGGCGGAATTGCAGCATTTGTTGACGCAGAACACGCTTTAGATCCTGAATATGCAAAAAATATCGGTGTGAAAATTGAAGATTTATTGATTTCTCAACCTGATACAGGTGAACAAGCTCTTGATATTACAGAAGAATTAGTTCGCTCTGGTGCTGTTGATATTATCGTTGTTGACTCAGTTGCAGCACTTGTTCCAAAAGCTGAAATTGATGGCTCTATGGAAGACCAACAAATGGGTTTACAAGCTCGTTTGATGAGTAAAGCTCTTAGAAAATTAACAGGTATTATCGGTAAAACAAATACAACAGTTATTTTTATTAACCAATTACGTATGAAAATTGGTATTATGTTCGGAAACCCTGAAACTACAACAGGTGGTAATGCCTTAAAATATTATTCTTCAGTAAGAATGGAAATTAGAAGAACAGAATCATTAAAAGGCGAAGCCGGTGAAATCGGTAATCACGTAAGAGTTAAAGTATTGAAAAATAAAGTAGCTCCACCATTTAGAACAGCTGAATTTGATATTATTTTTGGAAAAGGTATTTGCAAATACGGAAATATTATTGATGTTGGTGTAAAAATGAATATCGTTGCAAAATCAGGCTCTTGGTTTAGTTATAATGATGAAAAATTAGGACAAGGCAGAGAAAAAGCAAAAGAATATTTAGCTCAAAATCCAGAAATAATGGAAAAAATTGAAAACGAAATTAGAGAAAAATTAGCTACTGAAAACTAATTTGAAAAAATATAAATAAAAAGCCCAAACACTGATTGTGCTTGGGTTTTTTAATGCTTAAAATTGAATGCCTTCACGTTTATTAAGAAATGTAAAGTTAATATTAATCAAAAAGTCAATTTTTTTAGAA
>CAZKJV010000229.1:0-1375 GCA_964553175.1 uncultured Muribaculaceae bacterium
GTACCTAATAAATTTAAGTTTGGTCCATTTAATAGTAAAATTTTCATTTGTGCCTCGATTTTCTGTATTTTATAGCTAAATTATAACAAAAACATCAAAAAAATTTTATAATATGTGATTAATTTAATGATTTGTGGTATATTAATTACATAAAGGAAAATTAGAGGTATAAATGGAAGATAAAAAACAACGTCGTTGGTATGATAAAGACCCTGTATTAAAAGAAGCTTTGGAGTTGCTAAGACTGGCTCCCGGAGATAAAAGAGATGCTGCTGCAGAGTATTTAATTTCATTGCAAGAACAAGTTGCAGGTGAAGTTATTGAAAAAATACATGACATCATGTGTGAATATCATGGCAAAGGTCGTCGTTGGTACGACAATGATCCTATCGTAATGAAAGCGATAGAATTGTTGCGTGTTGCTCCACCAAAAACTCAAAAAGATGCAGCATTAAAGCTTTTAACCGCACTTGATAACAACAAAGGCGGTGGTATGGAATTGATTAAAGAATAATTAATATAGTTTGATATGAAAGACATTCAAAATGAATACGATTCAAGAGGAATTGATATTCAAAAAGTTGGTATAAAAAATTTTGCAGTGCCTTTAAATATTCGAAGAAAGAATGACTCAAATCAAGTTGTTAGTGCGAATGCTTGTATGTCTGTTTCTTTGCCGAAACATTACAAAGGTACTCACATGTCACGCTTTGTTGAAATTTTGAACGAGTGGCAAAATAAAGATTTGCTCGGTTCGGATTTAAAAGGGTGTGTTGAGGCTATTGTTGAAAAACTTTCTGCAAAAACAGGTGAACTTGTTTTAACTTTTAAATATTTTATAAAAAAACAGGCTCCTGTTTCAAAATATGAGTCAGTTATGTCATATGATTGTTGTTTTAAAAGTGTTTTGACAGATTTTAATACAGATAAAGAGAATTATAAATTTAATTTAGGTGTAAAAGTTCCAATTATGACACTTTGTCCTTGTTCAAAGGAAATCTCGGATTATGGTGCTCATAATCAGCGTGCAATTGTTTCTGTAAATATTTCTTATGATAGAAACGAGCATGTTTGGATTGAAGATTTGGTTGAACTTGTTGAAAGTTGTGCATCAAGTCCTGTTTATCCAATCTTAAAGCGTGAAGATGAAAAGTTTGTTACAGAAAACGCTTATGATAATCCAAAATTTGTAGAAGATGTTTTGAGAGATGTTGTATCAAAATTGAGGGATAATCCAATTATTAATGAATTTGAAGTAGAATGTGAGTCGCAAGAAAGTATCCATAATCATTCTGCTTGGGCTTATCAAAAAGAAGTAAAATAATTTTAAATAATGTCATAATTCATTGATTTTAGGTTATCGTTAAATTATAAT
>CAZKJV010000230.1:0-1374 GCA_964553175.1 uncultured Muribaculaceae bacterium
GGCTTAAATCCAGTCGTAACATGGATAGTACATGTTTTGGATTAGGTTAACATTGCTTAACAATTAAATAAAAAAAGGCAATTTTTAGAAACGGAAAAACTTTAATAGAAATATAGGTACATAAGAATTTACGTCGGAGGCAATTTTTAAATGACTATCAGTGTGAATAGCAAGAAAAAACAAGTTAAAAAAACATTTGAAGAATTGATTACGGATTTGCAAACAAGCAACTCAGAAAAAGTAAGATATAACGCAGCTCGTATCCTTGGCGAAATGGGTGAATCAAAAGCCGTAGAACCTTTGATTGACGTATTGAAAAACGATAAAAACGGTTCTGTTCGCTTGTATGCTGCTCGTGCTTTAGGTGAATTAGGCGATTCAAAAGCTACAACTTATTTGATTGAATCTTTGCGTGAAGACCGTAACGTTGACGTAAGAGTTCGTGCTGCTCGTGCTTTAGGCAGATTGGGTGGCGAAATCGTTGTTGAACCATTGGTTGAAGCTTTGAATGATGAAAATCCTCAAGTTTGTATTACAGCAACTGAAGCTTTGATTGAAATTGGTGATGTAGCAACAGATGCCTTGATTGCATCTTTAGACCATGAAAAAGTTAATGTTCGTTGTGACGCAACTCGTGCTTTAGGCGAAATTGGTAATAAAAAAGCAGTTGATAAATTGATTAACATGTTATTTGACGAATGGGTTAACGTAAGAATTTACGCTGTAACTTCATTAGGCAAATTGAATGATGCAAAAGCAGTTCCTGCATTGATTGATGTTATGAAAAAACATGACGAAAATGAATTAGTTAGAGCAGGTGCAGCTGCAGCTTTAGGTGTTCTTCGTGACCAAAGAGCATTACTTCCATTAAGAGAATTGATTATGGAAGCTGATGAATTAGGCGAATTGGAAGATACAGCTTTGAAATCTTTCAAAAAAATTATGTCTGCTAATTGGCAACAAATTCCAGGTGCTCAGTTACAAAAGAAACCTGTTGCAACATTTTAATTAAAAGATAATTGAGAAAGAAAAAAGAGCCTTGGTTAATCGAGGCTCTTTTTATTTGTTTTATTACAGAAAAGTAAGTTTTTAATCAAGAATTTTTACGTTAACTCCATTTTTGTATCCGTAATTATCGTCATAATAATTTCCGTTTGGGTCATAAATTCCGTTATTGTAACCATAAGGAGAGTTATTAAAGCTTGAATTATAAGATGGAGTATAACCTGTCATTTGACCTCTTCCGAAGAAATCTCTGATTGACCCCAAAAAAGTTCGTTTTGGATAATAGCTGTTATAGTAGGGATAATAAGAATCATTATAATATTGGTTATAATTTGGATAATAATTAAAACGATTATTATAATTATTATG
>CAZKJV010000231.1:0-1341 GCA_964553175.1 uncultured Muribaculaceae bacterium
TTTTTATACTTTATATTAATATTTTTTATTAACATTCTATTTTTTCAAAAAATCTGGGATTTCAATATTTGAAAATCCTGGCAATTGAGTTGAAGTTGTTTCTTTTTTAGGAGTATTGAATGCTCCTGAGAAGAAATCAGCTGCACTTAATTGTGATTTTTGAGCTTTTTCTGCTTGGATTGCACTGTGTGCTTTTAGTTCAAATCCTGTTGCGATAACAGTGATTTTTACTTCACCTTGCATATTTTGGTCTGTAACTGCACCAAAGATAACGATTGCATCGTCTTGAACTGCATCATTGATGATGTTCATAGCTTTAGTTACATCTGTTAATCCTAAATCAGGTCCGCCTGTGATGTTAACGATAACACCTTTAGCACCGTCAATAGTTGTTTCTAATAATTTAGAATCGATAGCATTTCTTGCTGCTTCTTCTGCTCTGCCTTCGCCTTGACCGATACCGATACCCATCAATGCTGAGCCTGAAGCTTCCATTACTGATTTAACGTCTGCAAAGTCTACGTTGATTAAACCAGGAATTGTGATGATGTCTGTAATACCTTGAACACCTCTTAATAACACTTCATCAACTACTGCAAATGATTCCATTAAGCCAACTTTTCTATCAACTACGCCTAATAAATTATCGTTAGGGATAACGATGATAGCGTCAACGGCTTCTTTTAATTTTTCGATACCTTGTAAAGCTTGATTTGCACGTCTTTTACCTTCAAAGCTAAATGGTTTTGTAACAACACCGATTGTTAAAATACCTAATTCTTTTGCTACTCTGGCAACGATAGGAGCTGCACCTGTACCGGTTCCGCCACCCATACCTGCTGTAACGAATACCATATCAGCACCTTCAATTGCTGCTGTGATTTCTTGACGAGCTTCTTCCGCTGCGGCTTCACCTACTTCAGGTCTTCCGCCGGCACCAAGTCCGTTTGTTAATTTTGTACCAAGTCTGATTTTATTTGGTGCTGCACCAAATTTCAAAACTTGAGCATCTGTATTCATTAAATAAAATTCTACACCAGTTAAGCCACCTTTTACCATTCGGTTAACAGCGTTTCCACCGCCACCGCCGACACCAACAACTTTAATTTTTGCCGGACTTACTACATCAGGTTCATAACCGTTTTCTTTTCCTACATTTAGGAAATCTGCTGCTTTGTTAAAATTATCCACTGTGTTTCCTCTTTATTTTTCTTTCTAATAAAATTATTATTCAATCTTATCACTATTTCAAGAACTGTGTACTTTTGTTAAGAAATTGTTACTTAAAATTAAGATAAGAAGAGTATCCAGTCATTGCCAGTTTTATTCTTATAATTTTGA
>CAZKJV010000232.1:0-1317 GCA_964553175.1 uncultured Muribaculaceae bacterium
CGCATGTGGTCTTCCTTCATCCGCATAAAGGTCGCATCCGTATCCGTCTTGGAATGTTTTTCTCATCGTCCGTCAATGGCTTTTCTATTGTTGCGGTTTTGGGAGATAGAGCGGCTATATTTTGATAGACAAGATACAACCATAGGTAGTTACAAACTGTCTGCTTGCTTATTCTTCTTTCTTCTGTAATCTGTGTTATGGCTTCACACCTACGCTTTTTGTCTGTCACAAAGGGCAACACACCGGCAATGTATGTAAAATGCTCATAGGCAAATTTACGGCTTTGCATATCCAAATCGTTTATATCGGGGAGCGGGTCTAATACTTCATCGGAGCAGGTTGCATATGCTGTCAAAGTATCAATATCAACCCATTTTGGCATTGTGTTTCTTTTGCAGTTAATTATAAAGGCTTTACCATCCTTAATATCCAGCACCCGAATTATGGTGTCTCCATTTCTTAATAGTTGGTTATTCCTCATTTACGACTAACCCCCAATCTGTAACACCACGGCGCAACCAGTAAAGCCGGGAAGCATCCAACAGTTTAACAGTCAGCGGTTTTGTAAGAAATCTGCGGTCAACGCATTCTCTCACAAGCAAATCACCATTTACTTTAATACAAACAAAATCGGAGGTATATTCTCCATCTGGTAAACCATCCAGCGGGACATTGCAACGAATTTCTTTTATATCCTCTCTTTCTTGGAGTACATCAGCATAGGCGTATTGGATAGGGTCAAAAGTTCTGCATACTTCCTCACATTTGCTGATAGTGCGTTTTTCGCATCGTCCTTTAAAGTTCTTTTTTCGCATAAAAGCCTTCCTTTCATCTTGTTTTTGCTCTCCCAAAAATGCTCCCAAAAATGAAAAACAAGTCCCCAAAAACGAAAACCACCTCCCAAAAACAGATTTTTGGGAACTATCATTTTAAGGATAAAAGCGGGAATAGCATTGATTTTACTGCATTTTTTGAGTGTTTCCCAAATCCATCTCACTTTCCCAAAAACACAAATTTTCAGAATTACTATGTTTTAGGACAAGCCTCAACACCGTTTTTCGGGGCATTGAGATTTGAGTTTCGCATCTTGGAAAGTGTCAATAAAATGCGTGTTTTATTGACGAAAACGCGGGATTTGCAAGGCTTTCTAAATAAAAAAGACCTTGCAGAGCATTACACTCTACAAGGTCAATTTCTACTATGGTTTTACAAATTGGGTTTGCCCAAAATCAATCGTTGGTTCCAATCAGCCGTTGGAAATGGCAGCCTGTGCAGAAAGGTAAAAACAATGGGGTTTTTGATGAGGTGTGCGTTATC
>CAZKJV010000233.1:0-1300 GCA_964553175.1 uncultured Muribaculaceae bacterium
AATTTTCCTTTCAAAAATAGCCGATAATAATCCTCTTTTATATTTCTTTAGGTTATCGACAAGCTGACGTTGTTTTTCGATTCGTTTATCTATTAAGGATAGAAAATCGGCAATTTTTTGTTGTTCAATCAAATCTGTAGTTAACATATGTTTGGTTTCAAAAAACTGTTCAGTAGGCACATTTAACAAGCCATGATTTCTTGCCCCTTCAGCAGCAATTAAATATACTTCTTTGTACCATTTTAATGAATCAAAATAATGTCGAATATATTCAGGTTTAAAGCATTTTACACTAAAACAAATATATAGTGTTGATAATGCTCCTTTATCGTACAGTTCCAACCTCTTTATTGAACCAATATCAAAGCCGACAGAATAACTTTTGTTGTAAGCAAACTCTCCTTTTTTTAATAGATAATAGCCACTTAAATCTTTACTAGAAACTAATTTATTAAAAAAATGTTCTTGAGCAATTAAGCCATCTTTCGAAGATATTGTCAAAGATAAATCTGTTTCGTTGTTTAAATTTTTTCGTGTAATTCGATTGGTAAAATCTAATAACTTAAACGATAGATAAGGACTATCAAAACCTTTAAATCTAAGTTTCGGATACCCCTCATTACTGTTAAAAGAGGGGTATTTTATACTAATTTTACTATTTTGAAATAAGACAGATTATATGCAAAAAGTTCCCCTAGTAACAGTAATGAGGGGTATCCTTTTTTAAGATTTCCTCATTTTAAAACAAAGTATAATAAAATAAAACTCAATAAATATGCACAGTTTTTGCAAGGCTTAACTTATAGTCCGGAAGATGTTTCTTCAGAAGGATTGTTGGTGTTACGTTCATCAAACATACAAAATTCCAAATTGGATTTTAACGATAATGTTTTTGTTAATAGTAATGTTGTTCCAAGTAAAATTAGAACAAAAAACAATGATGTTTTGATGTGCGTTAGAAATGGCAGCCGAAATTTAGTCGGGAAGACAGCTCTTATAACAAAAAATTACGAGAATTTAGCCTGGGGCGCATTTATGAATATTATTCGTCCATTAGAAAAAAATAATTATTTATATTTTTTCCTGAATTCTGAAGTATTTAAAAAACAGATTTATAAAGATTTGGCGACAGCGACTGTAAATCAAATAACAATGCAAACTTTGAATGATATAAAACTGTTTTTGCCAACAATAGAAGAACAAAACAAAATTGCAGATTTCTTATCTTTGGTCGATAAACGAATTGAAAAACAACGTCAGCTTGTTGAAAACCTAAAGAAATATAAAAGAGGACTGTTGT
>CAZKJV010000234.1:0-1276 GCA_964553175.1 uncultured Muribaculaceae bacterium
TCGAATACTATACAGTCAACATTATGAACAGAGGCAAACTCTGTGATGGCCGCAGCCACCTTGTTGGCGTGTTCTGCATTGAGCCTCTGTGCATAGGTCCAGAAGCGAAGGTGTGGACGGGGTCCATGCTCACGTTGATGCTTTCTTATGCGGTTTGTCACGTGTTCAAGAAGGTCTTTATCACTCGGGAAGTCAATAAACTTCCTCGCGAGGACAGTTCCGCTTGAATCCATGATTGAACAAACCGCATCGGTGTTGATACCGAGATCAACCGAGCAGATTTTTTGTTCCCGTATTTCGGTTTTAGAAAGCTCAACGCTTTCCGTGAACGCAAAACGCAGGTAATATTTACCGTAGTGTTTTTCGAGAATGGGGGCAGATGATTTAACTCCGCTCCACTTCTTCTCCAGATACCGCATATCGGTGTGTCTGAGACGCACCTTTACCCAGCGCCAGTCATTGTTATGGAACAGCTTAAGCATGACTTCATCAGGATCTGACGTTGCCAAGTAAGTGTTATCCCTGTAAAAGACAGGCATTGTGTTGCGTTTATGTTGAAGCCTGGGCTCCTTGCCGACCTTTCCGTTCGCCTCCCAGTTTTTGAGATTACTGCGATAGGAAGACACAGCGCCGAGGGCACTGCTTACGGCTGAACGCCTCAGATATGCCGGAAACTTGTAGTATTTCTTGTCGAAGTCGGGATATGCGGCTTGATTGGCTTTTGTGCTGTGAATTAGCTTTTCAGCATAGCTCTGTCTTTCCAATGCGTCAGACACCGAACTTATCGCATTCCACTCCTCATCAAACACGCCTATCAGATAGGAGAGCGCACTGCGATAAATTTCGATTGTTGTGTTGAATACGTTTTCGCTGAGTATCCTTGCTTTGTAGCTTGATACAATTTGCATGTTGCTCTCCTTTCTTAATGTTATCGCTTTTTCTGATTGTTGATATATTCTTCGATTTGTTGTGCAGTGTTCTCACTAACTGTCGCTATGAAATAGGACGGATTCCAGAGATGACCACCCCATAGCTTTAGTTTGAGTTCTGGGTGCTTGATAAACAGCCGTCTTGCTGTATTACCCTTAAGCACTTTGATAAGGGTAGGAATATAATGCTGCGGTGAGCAGCTAATCAACAAATGGACGTGGTCGGGCACACACTCCATAGTGTCGATGCGAAAACGATACTCATCTGCAATACGTCTAATTTCGTCGAAAAGATTCGTTTCCGCTTCGCCGGACAAAACTTGTCGACGGTACTTGACACACCAAAC
>CAZKJV010000235.1:0-1246 GCA_964553175.1 uncultured Muribaculaceae bacterium
ATTCTATTAGGGATTATACTTGAATTTCCGCCGTTGTAAAATTATTTTTACATTTAATTATATTTATTAATATAATTATAATTACAATGATTATATTTATCTAATTTGAACAGGCATAATTAATGAAATATAATCTTCTTCACTATTTGGACGGAATACAGTTGGTGAAAGATTTGTATTCATTTCAATTTTAACTTCGTCTTGTTCCATATTTTTTAGCCCTTCAATTACATATTTATAATTGAATGCAATTGTCATATCTTCATTTTTGTAATCAATTTCAAATGATTCTTCAGAAGCACCTGCGTCCGGTGTATCAGCTTTTAAAGTTAATTTATCCTCTGTAAATTCAAATTTTACGATACTTGTTTTTTCGTTAACCATAATAGAAACTCTTTCTAACGCAGAAACAAGTTTATTTTTATTTACTGTTGCATTTTTAGGATTTTCATTTGGAATAAGTTGGTTATATTTTGGATATTGACCTTCCATAATTCTGGAAATCATCATTGTTTTTTCAGTTTTCAAAATCAATTTTGTTTTATCAGTATAAATTTTAATAGATTCATCATTTACAAGTGAACTCATTTTTAAAAATTCATTTGTTGTTTTTGACGGAATAATTAATTGACTTGATTTTTGTTCTAAATTACTAATATTTTCTCTAACTCTTGCAAGTCTATTTCCATCTGTTGATGCCATTTCAAGAATATTTTCTTTAATATCGCAAACAACACCTGATAATAAATTATTTGTTTCAAAATTTGCAGCTGCAAAACTTGCTTGACGGATAGCTTTTGTAAATGGTTTCATATCAATATCAATAGCATTTTCATCTACAAGATTTATATCTAAAACGTTTGGAAATTCTGTTGCTGAAATTCCAATAATATCAAATTTTGTGTTATCACATTTTATATTTACTGAATTTGTTTCACTATCAAGTTCAAAAGTTATTAATTTATCAGACAAACGAGAAACAATATCATTTAATTTTTTTGCAGGGAGTGTAATTTTTCCTTCATTTTCAACTTTTGCATCTACTGTTGTTGAAATAGTTAAATCAAAGTCAGTTGCTGTTAATCTCAAAGCGTTATCATCAACTGTTTCTATCAAAATATTGGCTAAAACAGGTTGTAAACTTTTCATTGCTGCAACATTTGCAACTAATCTTATACCATTAAAAATTTCATCTTTTTTAACTAAAAATTTCATTAAAATATCCCCCAAGTTTCTATACAAAAAT
>CAZKJV010000236.1:0-1241 GCA_964553175.1 uncultured Muribaculaceae bacterium
GTATGTTTGGGGTATAAAAAACATGTTAACTATAACATATCAGAAGGAGATAAAGAATATGGTAAACGTAGCAATTAACGGCTTCGGTAGAATTGGCCGTAACACATTAAGAGCAGCTATCAGAGAAGGCATTTTTGACAAAATCAACTATGTAGCTATCAATGACCCTGGTTTAAAACCAGAAGATGCAGCTCGTATTTTCAAATATGACTCAGTTATGGGTAAATTCGATGGTACAGTAGAAGCTTATGAAGAAGGTATCATTGTAAACGGTAAAAAAATTAAATTCTTCGCAGAAAAAGATCCTGCACAATTACCTTGGAAAGATTTAGGTGTAGAAGTTGTTGTTGAATCAACAGGTTTCTTCACAGATGCAACAAAAGCACACGCTCACATCGATGCAGGTGCTAAAAAAGTTATCATCTCTGCACCAGCAACAAACGAAGACAAAACAATCGTTTTAGGTGTAAATGATAAAGAATACGATCCAGCAAAACACAACGTAATTTCAATGGCATCTTGCACAACTAACTGCTTAGCTCCAGTTGCAAAAGTTATTGATGAAAAATTTGGTATCGTAAAAGGTTTGATGACAACAGTTCACTCATACACAGGCGACCAAAGAATCTTAGACGCTGGTCACAAAGATCCTCGTAGAGCAAGAGCAGGTGCTTTAAACATCGTTCCTACAAAAACAGGTGCAGCAAAAGCAGTTGCATTAGTATTACCTCAATTAAAAGGTAAATTGGACGGTTTCGCAATGCGTGTTCCTACTCCAGACGTTTCATTAGTAGACGTTGTATTTGAAGTATCAAAAGACGTAACAGTAGAAGAAGTTAACGCAGCATTAAAAGAAGGTGCTGACGGACACGTTCTTTGCTACACAGAAGAACCATTAGTATCTTCTGACTACGTTGGAACATCACAATCATCAACAGTTGATGCATTGTTAACTCGTGTAATGGGTGGCAACCAAGTTAAAGTTATTTCTTGGTATGACAACGAAATGGGTTACTCAACAAGATTAGCAGAAACTACATTAATGGTTGCTGAAAAATTATAATTTGATAGATAAAAACAATTTATAATTTAATGCGGTTTGTTTTACAACAAACCGCATTTTTTATTTTATTTCAATATAAAAGGAAAAGGCAAGAAAATACGTCATAGCGAACGAAGTGAAGTAATCCAGTAATTACACCAATTGCAAGGCGATTGACGGGCATTGGTTGGCAGTCGCT
>CAZKJV010000237.1:0-1238 GCA_964553175.1 uncultured Muribaculaceae bacterium
ATATAAAAATTTAAAATTAAAAAGACTATTTTGAAACACAATCGAGTAGGATTGGAACAAAATAGTCTTTTTTTACAACTCTTGAAGATCTGACGGCGAATACCGAGGATACATCAAGTGTTGTTTTAAGATTATCTCCAACTTGTCGGAACCAAAATCCGAGGTCAGAGATAACCTAATAACATTATGACCGATAACCATACAAATTTCAACCCATAAAAAAGATGTTAATTGAAATTTTAATATGCGTAGGCAATAAAAAAGACCTTTCGGTCTTTGTTTTTTTAAATGGGGCGGATGATGGGACTCGAACCCATGCATATCGGAACCACAATCCGAGGTCTTAACCACTTGACGACACCCGCCACATTAAATTTTTATTATTCCTAGTTAATTCTTTGGAACATATATCCAATACCACGAGCAGTCAAGATTAATTCAGGATTTGCTGGGTCAGATTCTAATTTTGAACGTAATCTAGAAATATGTACATCTACAACACGTGTATCAATTCTGTGATCTGGTGGATATGCCCATACATGTTGTAAGATTTCGTTTCTTGAATATGCTTGACCTGAGTTGTTTACCAACAATTCAAGTAAGCTGAATTCCATGCCTGTCAATCTAATACGTTCATTCTTTCTGAATACTTGTCTTCTTGCTGTATCGATTTTAATATTACCAGTTGTGATAACATTTTTTGTTACTTTACCAGTTGGAACAATAGCTTCTCTATTATTTGTTCTTCTCAAAACAGCTTTAACACGAGCTTCTAATTCTTTTGGGCTGAATGGTTTGATTACATAATCATCTGCACCAAGTTCCAAACCTGTAATTCTTTCAGATACATCACCCAATGCTGTCAATATAATAATTGGAACATCTGAGGTTCTTCTGATTTCTCTTGTAACACCGTAACCGTCTACTTTTGGCATCATTACGTCTAATACTACCAAGTCTGGGTTACTTTTATTAAAAGCGTTGATTGCTTCTTCGCCGTCTTCTGCGACAACTACGTCGTAACCAACCATTTTTAAACGAGTTTCTAAGATTCTTCTGATACTTGCTTCGTCGTCAGCTACTAAAATTCGTTGACGGTCTTCTGTTTCATTTTGCATTTCAGCGTCTGTCATTGTGTTTTCCTTACGTTTCCTAAGCTACTAATAAAATCTTAAATTAATATTGTTAATATAAATTTATGTTTATAACTATATCATAATCTAAGCCTAAAATACATG
>CAZKJV010000238.1:0-1229 GCA_964553175.1 uncultured Muribaculaceae bacterium
AACCTAAAGAAATATAAAAGAGGATTATTATCGGCTATTTTTGAAAGGAAAATTCGTTTCAAAGACGATAATGAGAATGATTATCCGGAATGGAAAGAATATAAAATTAAAGATATTTTTAATATAACAAGAGGTTATGTTCTTGCAGTTTCAGAACTAAAAGAAGAAAAAGATGATATTTATAAATACCCAGTTTATTCGTCTCAAACCAAAAATGAGGGGTTGATGGGATACTACTATAAGCTATTATATAAAAATGCAATTACTTGGACTACAGATGGTGCAAATGCTGGATTTGTAAAATATAGAAATGGCGAATTTTATTGCACTAATGTATGTGGAGTTTTGCTAAACGATAATAAGTATGCTAATACTTATATTGCAGAAAAATTAAATTCTGTTACCAAAAGGCATGTCTCTTATGTAGGAAATCCTAAACTTATGAACAATGTTATGTCTGAAATAAGTATCGATTTCCCATCTGTTGAAGAACAACTAAAATTATCAAAAATTATTGATAATTTAGATTCTAAAATTGCGCATGAAGAAGTTTACAAAGCAAATTTAGAGAAATTTAAACTTGGTTTATTACAACAGATGTTTATATAAACATCTGTTGTAATAAAGATTTTTTTAAAGTGACAAACTTATTCAAACAGGTTTCTTCAATATTTATTTTTTTATCATACAAACTTAACATCTTTGCAATTTTATTTTGTGTCTTAAGGTTTGGTAGAAATATTGACATAGACAACAGGTCTTCTGGTGATACAGCCATTCGTTCATAAACAGTTCCTTGTTGATATTTTAAAGCCTTTCGTATAAATTCATTCCTTGTTAAACCGTACCCAATAAATTCTTTGTTTAAATTTTCAGAAATTTCAAATGTTACATAGATGGGTGAAAAAATGGCGCTTCCATATGTATTTAAACAAATAACTCCAAATTTTAAATTTGCTGGGTTATAACAAATATCACCCAAATGTGTAATTTTATATTTTTTATTTTCAGTCGATACAAGAAAATCTCTTTCATAACGTTCTGTTTTACCAGAAACACCTTCTTTTGATAATGTTGCATGTTCATATGTGCCATCTTTTTCACAATAGATTTTTCTCTCATTTAATATTTTTGATAACAAACATTCATTCCAAGAATCATATTTATTAAAATAAATTTTCCTTTCAAAAATAGCCGATAATAATCCTCTTTTATATTTCTTTAGGTTA
>CAZKJV010000239.1:0-1227 GCA_964553175.1 uncultured Muribaculaceae bacterium
TATTTAAGGAGGATTTTAAAATGGAAGAAGAAAACAAACAAACTGAACAACCTACATATAAAATGTATTCTAGTTCATCTAAAAAAGAAAACAGCCCTAATTTTTTTAAAAATGCTTTTGTTCCTTTTTGTTCTAGTGCACTTGCAACTTTCTTAGTTATTGGAGTGTGTTTTGGAACGCCTAGCATTAAGAATAAAATTCTAAATAATACAGTCCATACAGATACTGGATTAACAATAACAGAAGGTGCTGTTGCAAATACTGTGTCTTTAACAGATTATTCTAATACTTCAATTGCAGTAGCTAACAAAGTTTTGCCTTCTATTGTTGGAATTACCGTTGAATATAAAGTCAATTCAATGTTTGGCGGAAGTTCTACAAGCAACGCTTCTGGTTCTGGAATTATTGTAAGTTCAGATGGATATATATTAACTAACAATCATGTTGTTAACAGTACCTCCTCTACATCATATTACCAAATTACAGAAGCTACTGGAGTTAAAGTTAAATTATATGGTGATGAAACAGAATATGAAGCAAAAGTTGTTGGAAGTGATTCACAAACCGACTTAGCTGTTATTAAAATTGAAAAAGAAGGATTAACAGCTGCTGAACTTGGAGATTCTGATTCAGTTCAAGTTGGAGAATTTGCAATGGCTATTGGTAATCCATTAGGACTACAAAGTAGTATATCTTGTGGTATTATTAGTGCAAAAGATAGAGAAGTTCAAGATTCAGAAACAGGAACTGTATATAATCTAATTCAAACAGACGCTGCTATAAACTCTGGAAATAGTGGTGGTGCTTTAGTAAATGCAGATGGTAAAGTTATAGGTATAAATACCTTAAAGCTTTCTGGAACAGGTGTTGAAGGTATTGGATTTGCTATTCCTATAAATTCAACTATAGATGTTTATAATGAATTAAAAACAAATGGAAAAATTGCAAGACCATATATTGGTATAGGTGGAATAGATATTAATGAAGCAACAGCGAAAAAGAATAACCTAGTTGTTGGAGTTTATGTAAAAACAATTGATAATTTCTCAGCTGCTGAAAAAGCTGGTTTAAAAATTGGCGATGTAATTATTCAAGCTGATGGTGTAAATATTACAACAATGGATGAATTAAATGAAATTAAAAATAAACATTCAATAGGTGATAAAATGACATTAAAGGTAAATAGAGAAGCCAAAGAGATTGAAATCACATTAACACTTCAAGAAC
>CAZKJV010000240.1:0-1218 GCA_964553175.1 uncultured Muribaculaceae bacterium
AAATTAAGGTTTGGTTAGTAGGTTTTTCACCTCCCGAAATGGGAGGTTTTATTTTGCCTTTTTTAAAAGATTAAGCCTGTCCAATCGTATTCAAACGGGATAATTACTTTACCTTTGCGGTTTATAAAACCCCATTTGCCGTCTTTCATTGCTGCTGCAATTCCATTATGGATAGGGCTTAGGGCTTCGTATTCAGCTTCAACTTTCATTTCACCTTTTTTATTTATAAAACCGCATTTATCAGCAGTAACGCATACCATAGCAAGTCCGTGGTGGTATTCATCAGCTACATAAAAGCGTTTGCCAAAAGGAATTCTTCCGTGTTTGTTTATATAAATCCAGCTTGACGGTTTATCCTGTGCGATATAAAAGCCTTCTTGATAAGGGTTTACCCAAAAATATTTAAACGGGATAATTTCTTTTTCTTTTTTGTTCATAACACCGCATGAACCTTTATTTTCTTGGGTTGTTTTTTTGCAGGCTGTAATTTGGTTGTTTTCAAATTCGCCAAGAGCAGAATATTTTGCAGGAATAATTTCTTTCCCTTTTTTGTTTATAACGCCCCAATTTTCGCCAATTCTAAATGTTGCATATCCATTGTGAAAATCTTTTACTTCGTCGTATTTGAATTCAATTACGACATTTCCTTTTTTGTCAATAAATCCCCATTTGTTATCCATGTGGGAAATTGCTGCTAATCCGTCAGAAAATGAGCGGGCTAAAACAGGTTGAAATGGTATAACAAGTTTATTGGATTTGTTTATATAGCCAAATTCATTGTCTTTGCTGACCATAGCAAGTCCATCTGAAAAATCAAATACCATGTCATAATGAAGTGGAATATGAAGATTTCCTTTTTTGTCTAAAGCTCCGCATTTGAATCCTTTGCACACAGGTGCAAGTCCTTCATTAAATTCAGAAGAATAATCGTAAATTATTGGTATGACAAGTTTATTTTTTGGGGTAATGTAGCCCCATTTGTTATCTTTGCAAACATTGATTAAAAAACTTTTGTTTGTAAATGCGAATAAACTAGCTACAATAACGACTAAAATTGTAATGCAAATATAATGTGTTTTGTTTAAATTCATAAAAACTACCCATTTTAAATTAATAATATAATTAAATTTTCTCATTTTTGGGTATTTTATTTAACCATTAAACGACCGATTTTTATATAAAAAATCGGTTGTTTAATTTTATTTTATTAATTTCATC
>CAZKJV010000241.1:0-1192 GCA_964553175.1 uncultured Muribaculaceae bacterium
ATCTATAAATATTTCTTCAAAAAGCTTTGTTAGTTCTCGACCGATAGCTACTTTTATATTTGGTGAGATTTCTTGAATAATTTTTAATGTTTTATTTAAACGGTTTGGTGAATCGTAGAACACCATATTTGTATATTTATATTTATTATATATATCTTGAATTTGTTTTTCTGTTTTTGGTAAAAATCCGATGAAGGTATATTCTTCAGTGCTTCTAGGTACTTGTGATAAAAATGTTGAAACAGCACAAGAACCTGTTAACGAGGTTGTTGAAATGTTGTTTTTTCTTAATTCTTCTAATAAAATTGCCCCTGGGTCGCAGATTAAAGGTGTTCCTGCATCTGAAACAAGTGCAATGCGTTTACCCTCTTTGAGCAGGGATAAAATCATATCAACTCTTTCTCGCTCGTTGTATTTGTGATAAGAAATTGTTTTTGTTTTGACTTCGTAGTGATTAAGAATTTTTTGCGTTACTCGTGAATCTTCGCACGCAATAATGTCTACTTCTTTTAAAATTTCAATAGCACGCAGAGTAATATCTTTGATATTACCTATAGGAGTTGGTACTATGTAAAATTGAAACTTCTTAGCCATAAATTAATACTACAACAAAATTAATCTGAAAGCCAATTTATTAGTGGGCGAATTTCACCCATTTCTCCGTCAAAATCTTTTAAAATTTCATCTATGTATAAAATTTCTTTTATTGGTTCTGCCCTGAAAACATTGTTATCAAAAACTTTTGAGTAATTTAAACCGTTGTTTGCACAATATGGAACATTTACGGTCCCGTCTTTTTTTAAATGTGCTAAGCCATGAACTCTGCAAGTTAAACCTCTATGAGAATATACTGAACATAGTCCATCTATTAAAAACGGGCAAGTGTATTCAAATCTTTCTCCTTTAAATTCGTGTTTTTGTTTTCGGAGTTTTTCAATATTAGTTTTAATTAAAAATTTCTTGTCCTCAGGAAGCTCTAAAAATCCTTGCATTAAATAACCCATTTCAACCCAAGAAAAAGGATACTCTCCGATTTCACAACATTTTGAACAACCCTCATGACAATAAATATTTTCTTTTTGTTCTTCAAAATAAATGTTTAATTTTTTTTGAAATGTCTGTAAAAATTTTTTATATTTTTTTATCATACTCAGATTTTAGCATAAATTTGCAAAAAACTTTTTATTATCTA
>CAZKJV010000242.1:0-1147 GCA_964553175.1 uncultured Muribaculaceae bacterium
GTCTAAAATACCTTTATTTATTAAATCTCAAATTATTACAAATTCAACATAGTTACACTTGTGTTGTATTGCTTTTATTTGAAATCGTAAAATCATCATAACACAAAGAGAAATTTTCTAACTATTCTTTTTAATTTTATGTTGAATTTGTAAAATAATTGTAACTTTTTATCCGTTAAAAACCACTATTTATAATGGTTTTTCTTTTATTCCAACACAAGTGTAATTGTGTAGAGTTCAAAAAGTGATTGAAACCGAAAGGATAGAATTTAAAAATGACAGTAGTGTCGGTTATTGTACCGGTTTTTAATACAGAAAAATATTTACCAAAGTGCCTGAATAGTTTGATAAATCAATCTTTAAGAGATATTGAAATTATTTGTGTGAATGACGGTTCAACGGATAATTCATTAAAAATCTTGCAAGAATATGCTGCCAAAGATAATCGAATAAAAATTATCAACCAAGAAAACGAAAAGCAAGGTGCTGCAAGAAATGCAGGTATGAGAATTGCCACAGGTGAATATATTGGCTTTGTCGATTCAGATGATTGGGTAGATTTAGACTTTTATGAAAAATTGTATAATACTGCAAAAAAACATAATTTTGATATTGCTCTTGGAACAAATGTTAAAGTTAAGAAAAATGGTAATAAGAAACGCTTAAATATTATCGAAGAAAAAGAATATACTTCTATTCAAGATAAATTTGACGTTAACGTACAGTGGAAAAATCCTTGTCCAACAAATAAGATTTATAAAAGAGATTTATTTTTGAAACACAATATTCAATGGCCCGAAGGTGTTTATTGCGAAGATAAATTATTTACAATAAAGGCTGTTTACTTTGCAAATAGTGTCGTTACAGTTCCAGATGTTTACTATTATTATTTCGACAATCCTAAATCAACCGTAAATTCTTACAATAGAAAACATCGCAAAAAATTAAACATCGATAAGAACAATGCACGTAGAAATGTAATTAATTTTCTAAAAAAACAAAATGCAGAAGTTAGAGATAAAGACTTTTGGTATGTAGATACTGATTCATCAATCTATTTATTCGGCATTATTCCAATATTTAAACTAAGAAGGTCAACAAAAACATCGATAGGATATTTATTCGGTTTTATCCCTGTCTATATCGG
>CAZKJV010000243.1:0-1146 GCA_964553175.1 uncultured Muribaculaceae bacterium
TAAATTTTTTATAAAAATATCAAAGAATAAAATATGGATTATTAAATTATAAAACGTATAAATTCATCTTTCACAATTTCTTTAAAGCTATAAAAATTAATCATAAATAGTACTTTATTTAATTCTAATTTAAAAACCCCTCTCCTGTATCAGTCAAATGGCTAGTTCAACAAAAAAATAAAAAACCTAACAAACGTTAGGCTTTGAATAAAATTATAGGGAATAAGGAATAAGGAAATTTAAAAATCTAATTACATATCCATTTCAAATTTATGACCTGCAGATTTATCTGCGGCTTTTAGGATTTGTTTTGTATTAAAATCTTGTACAAATAAGTTATCTAATTGTCGCATTACAGTACCATCAAATACTTTTTCATTTCTTTCCAAGTAATTGAAGATGTTTGTAACACCTGATGTTGTATTTGTTTTAATAGAGTCGCCGATTTGTTTAATTGTTCTTTCAGGAACTTTTACGTTCAAGCCAAAAGGTTTAGACGGACGTAAGTTATTGCTTCCGTTCTTAAAGGCGTTGTTATTTAAGTTATTATTTAACATATCTGCCATATTTTCTACCCTTTTCGACTTTCGACATGATATTTATCGGCAATCTTCTGTTAAAAGTTTAATGATTTGTGGTAAAAGTCATTAAAAGTTTACAATTGTTTACAAATTTCGTCAAGGGGTATTATTTTATTTCATAAATAATATACTCAAAACCGCCTGATAGTTTGATTTTTTCGTTATAATTTTCTTTGATAAAATTACAAAAATCTATTCCATAATCTTCGCAAATCATACTAAAGTAGTAGTCAGAGCTATCCCAACTGTTTAAAATTATATATTTTGGCATGTTCTTTTCGTAATGTTTTCTAAATGCTTCTATGCCAAAGGTTTCTTCATATAACGGTATAAATGAATTATAAAAATCATCTGTTTTTCTGTCGGTTAAAAAGTTTATCATCATACCTTCCGGTAAAATTAAGATTTTATCTGATTTATTAGTTTTATTTTTTATAAAATCAAATAATTTTTGTGTTGTTTCGTATTTTTTTTCTACATAAATTTTACCTTTTTGAGTTTCTAAAGTGATTGGTTTTGTAAACATCAATTTTAGATTATTAAAACCGATTAAAATGCCTATAAC
>CAZKJV010000244.1:0-1126 GCA_964553175.1 uncultured Muribaculaceae bacterium
AAATCCCGAAGGAGCATAACTGAGATTAACCATAATATTTTTTACTTGTGTATATAAAATTTTTATAGTAAAATTTGTTACAGAGTATTTAGGAGAAGTTATATATGTATAAAGCAATGGTTATGTCTGCTGGTGTAGGCTCCAGATTAGACCCATTAACAAAAAGCGTGCCAAAACCGTTAGTGCCTATTTGTAACAAACCGGTTATGGATATTTTACTAGAAAACTTGCAATCAATCGGCGTAAGAGATGTTGTTGCAAACACTTTTTATTTAGCAGAACAAATTGTTGCAAGATATATCAAAAATGATTTAGGAATAAATTTTAACTACATCACGGAAGAAACTCTTTCAGGTACCGCAGGTGGCGTAAAAAAATGTCAATTCTTCTTTGACGAGGGCGAAGACTTTTTCGTTCTTTCTGCTGACGGAGTTACAAATGCCGACCTAATGAAAGGTATGGAAATTCACAAAAAATCAGGTGCAATCGCAACTATCGGGGTTAAACCTGTAAAAGAAGAAGACATACCTAATTTTGGCGTTGTTGTTACCGATTCTGACGGTTACATTATTGAATTTCAAGAAAAACCTGCAATTAAAGACGCAAAAAGCAATTTAATCAACACTGGTATTTATATTTTCAATTACAAAATTTTTGACTACATTCCGGCAAACGAATTTTATGATTTTGCGAAAAATGTTTTCCCTAAATTGTTAGAAGACCGTCAAATTAACGTTTTCTCTGTTGAAGAATATTGGTCAGATATCGGAACATTAGACCAATACAGACAATCAACACTTGATTTGTTTGAAAATTTATACACATTTAAACACGATAAAATCCAAAAAGCTGAACTTGGAAGTTATATTTGCGGAAAAACAAGACTTCCAAAAACTCTTAAATTTATTGGACATTCAGTTATTGGAGATGAATGTATTATCGGCAAAAACGTAACTTTTGAAAATTGTATCCTTTGGGACGGCGTTGAAATCGGAGATAACGTTCATTTAAAAGACTGCGTTATCGCTTCAAATTCAAGAGTAGAAAGAAATTTAACAAACCATATTATCGGACAAAACGAATTAATTCTAAAATATAGAAGCAGACGCAAAAAACGAATTATGTT
>CAZKJV010000245.1:0-1118 GCA_964553175.1 uncultured Muribaculaceae bacterium
CATTTTATCACCTCCTTTTAATAAAAAGAATATTTTATTGAAAATTTCGACCTCTGAAACCGTTGGTATCACTAGCTTTCAGAATCATCATAATCAGAATCATCATAGAAAGTAGTCCAGAATATGCTGTTGTCTTTATATCCTTCTTCCATTTCTTTATCTGTGTACATTTCTTTTATACATTTATTACAGTATACATAATATTCGTCAACTAAATAACCATCATCTATTTTTTCTCCACATTTATTGCAAATCATTTAAATCCTCCATATATTCTTCACATATATTAACTATATGTTGACATAATTGTTTTGGGATAACACTTCTTTCTTTCGCCCCTTTTAATCCTTGAGTACCTGTTCTACTACCTCTAGGAGCTGAAACATGGCAAGGATCTCCATTCTTACAAGTTGGTTTAAATTTTGGATTTGGATGATTAGTCCAAATATCTGTCGGTTTCATCCTTCTTTCCTCTAAAGGTTTATCCATCATATATTGACAATAAGTAACTGTGTATCTAGGTAATTGTTGCATACAATCCATTTTTCTCATTTTACCTCTTGGATTCTCAAAGAAATAAATTAAATTCGGATTAATTTCTAGTAATTCTTTTGTTAATTCTACACAATGTTCTAATAATGCTAAAGCTTTCTTTGTATCTTCCGTCTTTGGTAAATTAGTACCTTTTATCCAATGTCTACCTATAGCAGCTACTGAAAATTTTTCACAAGGAACACTAACCCATATCACATCAGGTGTTCCAAATCGTTCTAATATATCTCTAGTATTTACCAACGATATGTCTGCATACCAATCTATATTCTTATGAGTTTTATCCCATTCTATAGTATAGACTTCGTGTCCTTTATTCTCAAATTCTTTACTAACACTTCTAGTCCCTGCAAATAATTCTAATATTTTCATTGACATTCCTCCTTTTTATTATAAAAATTAGTCCAAAATATTAATCCTTTTTCACAATGCTCCCTTAGTTCGCTCTCTGTATAAACTTTTAAAATACATTCCAAGCAAAGTGTGTAAAAATCATATCCTAAGAAACCATCTTTAATCTCCTGATTACAATAATCACATTTCATAATATAACCTCTTTATTAACT
>CAZKJV010000246.1:0-1103 GCA_964553175.1 uncultured Muribaculaceae bacterium
GCTAGAGAGTTTGTCAAAAACAATCTAAATCGATACGATTTTATATTTTTAGATGCTTTTACGCCGACAAAATGTCCTGCATTATGGACTTATGACTTTTTTAAAAATTTATATCAACACTTATCTTATGATGGTATGTTGTTAACTTATTCAAGTTCATCTGTTATTCGAAATGCCATGTTAAAGGCAAATTTTTATATTGGTAAAGTTTTTAATGAAAATGAAAATCGTTTTACCGGAACTGTTGCAGTTAAAAACGCAGATTTAATCGAACACCCTCTTGACAAATACGAAATTGGACTTTTAAAAACTAAAGCGGGTATTGTTTATACGGATATAAATTTAAAAGATTCTAATGAAGAAATTTTAGAACGTAGACATTTGGAAGTTAAATCAAGTAACTTAATTTCAAGTTCTCAATATATAAAAAATTTTAAGGAGTTATCAAATGAAATATGATTATATAGTTGTTGGGGGTGGTACTTCAGGCTGTGCTGTTGCCTATACATTAGCAAAAAGTGGGAAAAAAGTTTTAATTGTTGAAAAAAACTCCCATCTTGGCGGGACTATGACATCTGCACTAGTTACACCAATGATGAAATCATCTGATAATTCAATAAATAACGAGTTTTTGGACGTTTTTATTTCAAAAATGAAAAACTATAATGCCTCAATTACTTATCCTGACAGAAATTGTGGCTGGTTTAATCCTGAAATTGCAAAAATCGTATTAGATGAACTCATGCAATCTGTTGAAGTTGATGTATTTTTTAATTCAACTGTAAAAAACGTAAATATATCAAATCGATATATCAAATCGTTAGAAATTGAATCTAATTTATTATCGGAATGTATCGAGGCGATATGCATAATTGATGCGACAGGAAATTGTGATGTCGGATTTTTATCAAATTGTGAATTTTTAAATGATGATACTCAAAAACAACCAACAACTTTAAGATTTATAATGGGCGGTATAGATTTAAAATCTTTTGGTAAGTGGTTATTGGACTACGATTTAGATAGAAATGTTACGACATGTTACGAGATAGATGGACAAACTCATCGACACCGATAGCCTGCTCGAAGTTTCATTTTCCGAC
>CAZKJV010000247.1:0-1097 GCA_964553175.1 uncultured Muribaculaceae bacterium
GTATCTCTGCGGATAAAAATTATATTGGATTGATGAAACTAGATCCTGAAAAAAACGCATATGTGCATAATAATTATGGTCTAGGCTATTTAGATATGGGTCAATATTATGCTGCAATTCAAGAGTTTAAAATTGCAATATCTCTGAACCCAAATTCTCAAGCAACAGCTTTATATTTTAATAATTTAGGTGAAACCTACTTAAAATTAGGCTATTATACTGCGGCACAAGATTGCTTTGAAAACTCTATTGAAAAAGCACCTCTGACTTTTAGGTATTATCTAAATTTAGTTACTTCTTATCAAATGCAAGGAATTGCTGATAGTAAATTAAAATACCATATAAAAAATAAAAAAACTCCGCTAGATGATATTACAATAGGGCTACTTTATATAGCTAAAGGACAAACCGATAATGGTATTGCAATATTAGACAATTTTGTGATGAATGAACCTAAGTTATTTATTACAGATGGCGTAAAATATTATCTAAAAGGAATTATTGAAGAGCGTAAGAACGGCACACGCTAATTTCGTTTATAATTTCTCTTATTTCAGATGAAATATCCTCATTATTTTTGACGTGCGTTTTTATTAGTTGTGCAAATTCAGCTTTTTTAAATTCATGAAACCCTTTTTTCTTAAAGATTTCTTCTAAATTTAAAACCATTTTTTCCTCTGTAAACTCAGATTCATCAATTGAATTAAGGTTAATAAAATGGTCATTAAGTGTCTTTAAAATAAGTTGTTTAGGTAAAATATCCTCAAATTCACCACAGTTTAATAAATGTATTTTGTCAAAACTTCTTAATTTTGGCACAATCTGTTCATAATTTTCTTTTGCATCATTGTCTAAAAGAATAAATATAGGAATTTTTAATTGCTCTGACAAGGTATAGAAAGATTTAACCACTTGATTTTTTCCGCCAGCCGAAACTATTTGTATACCTTTTTTGTCAAAATCATAATCACATTTTTTTGCAAATATTGGTAATAGAGTTTCTTCGGTTATACCTTCTACAATTACAACTAATTTTATCGGAAATCTGAAATTTGTTGTACTGGTTATCTTTTTATCTGTTTCAAGAGATTTAAGCC
>CAZKJV010000248.1:0-1085 GCA_964553175.1 uncultured Muribaculaceae bacterium
GTATAAGATCCATCTCCATCAATATACCCTCTTAAAAAATGTAAAAACATTTCCTTGTCTTGAATCTTAGGGAAAATTTTTGAATTTGTTTTATTTTGGACTATACCATTGTTCTCTAAATCAGTTACAATTTTTTTACTATAAATTCGTATAACACAAGTTTGAGAAGGTCTATTTGTTATTGGTCTATTATTCAATTTTTCTACAGCATTATATGTCTTGTTTTTTATTTTTATTTTATAATAATCATTGAATATTTTATTAATTTTATTAAGATGGTTAATATCCTTTGAATTTAATTCAATTCCTAGTTCGTAATTTTTATCTCCTTTGATTATATATCCATCTGCATAAATAAACCCTGCCCAATAGGCACTTTCCTCAGTATCAATATTTTCAAATATATTTTGATTCCCTCTGTCTTTATTTTTTACATTTTTAGTTAGCTTTAATTGCCCCTTTTTATATTCTATAGAGTTTTCTCCTCTATTAAAAATACTTGCTAACTCTTTATTTGAATACATATCACTAATTTCTATAAGAAGTTTTTCTTCTTCTTTAGTCCATCTACTCATCTCTATTCCTCCTTATTAGTTTATTCTTATAAGAAGGAACAAAGGCTTATACTCCTTTAAGTTCCTTGTAAAATTATGAAATATAATTTTAACCCCTACTACCATGGTTAGAGGTAACTGCAAAAACTTTGCTACCATTTTTAAATTCAGCAGCTACATTATCGTGATAAGTTTTTATTCCATTCTTTTTAATCTCTGCTGTTAAATTAGGAGAATTGTGCATTAAGCCTTGAATCTTCTCTGTTATTATCATACTTGCTTGTTTTTTATTTCCTGACGCAACACAAATTAATATACCAGGATATAAAATTGCCATAGCGCAACAGAATACAGCAGTAAGCCATGACTTGCCAAGTCCCCTAGTAGCTATAAAAGCTGTATAGTTAGATTTTGACATTTCATGCAATAGAACTTTTTGAAAAGGATATAAATGTACTCCTAAATAATCTTCTACAAATATTTCAATATTTTCTCTCCAATAGCCAACCCATTTTTCAACTCCGATTAATA
>CAZKJV010000249.1:0-1026 GCA_964553175.1 uncultured Muribaculaceae bacterium
ATTATTTATTATAGGAGTAATATCAGGATTAACTTTATTATATGGACCATGGCATGGATTTAGAGATTGGCTTATAACAACAGCTATGACAACTTTAAGTCATCAATGGATGGCAACAATATTTTATAGTGATGAAACAATTCAAACAGTACTATCTAATAATGTTGTAATAGAGACTGGAGAATCAACAAATACAGATGATGTTGAAATTGTTGCTTTTTTAGATGATAAAATAGAATATGAAAATGAATATGAAGAGGCAATACTAAAAAAAGATGAAGGAAATGATTTATATAAAGTTATCGATATAAAGGGAGAAGGTTATACAGGACATTTAATTGCAATTTACGATCCGTCTAAAATATCTGTATGTACTACTAAATATTTAGGAACAAAGGGACAATATTTAGTGGATATGGCAAAAGAAAATGATGCAGTTGTTGCCATAAATGGTGGTGGATTTATAGACCCAAATTATAATAGTTTAGGCGGGGTACCACAAGGAATTGTAATAAAAAACGGAAAAATTATAAGCAATAGAGCTTATAAAAAAACAGGTGGAATTATTGGTTTTACAGAAGATAACAAATTGATATTAGGAAAGATGACTGCAAAGGAAGCATTAAATAAAGGAGTAAGAGATGCAGTAACATTTGGACCATTTTTAATAGTAAATGGAAAACCATCATTTATAAAAGGAAATGGTGGCTGGGGAACAGCTCCAAGATCAGCCATAGGACAAAGACAAGATGGTATAGTATTATTTCTAGTAATAGACGGAAGAATGGTAGGAAGACCAGGTGCAGACATGGTAGATTTAACAGAAATTATGCAAAACTATGGTGCATACAATGCTGCAAATTTAGATGGTGGAACGTCGTGTGGCTTAGTAGTAAATGGAGAATTAATAAACGACCCAATTAATGGAAGTGGAAAACACAAGACAAGAATGATAGCAACAGGATTCATTGTAAAGGAATAAAATATAAAAATGAAATAGACAAAATTAAATTTTAAGTTTAAAAA
>CAZKJV010000250.1:0-1000 GCA_964553175.1 uncultured Muribaculaceae bacterium
GTTATATAGTTTATAACTTTTGGGCTTCCTTGTCAATTTGACATCTCATACAACAAAGAACAAACCATAAAACGTATCTTTAAAATATATCAAATTTTTAAATTTGTCAAGCAAAATCAACTTACACTTGATATTTATTTTTCTCAAAAAACAAAATATTTATCAACGAAAATGCCATGACAACAACTAACAAAACAACCGCCAAAGCTGAAGCATATCCTAAGTCTAAGTTTTCAAAAGCACGTTCGTATATATAATAAACAATCGTTTTACTTGAATTCAACGGGCCACCTTTTGTCATAACATAAATTTCAGCAAAAACTTTCATTGCAGATATTGAAGAAATTGTTGTAACTAAAGCAATTGTCGGCATAATATGTGGTACTGTAACCGTCAAATGTTTTCTCAAAAAACTTGCCCCATCTATATCACAAGCTTCATACAATTCATTTGGCACACTCATCAAGGCTGCCAAATATATCATCATATAATATCCAATACCTTTCCAAATTGTTACGATAATAACCGAAATTAGTGAGAATCTCGTATCTGTTAACCAACCAATTGAATGAAAACCAATTGCCTCTAAAAAGTAATTTAAAATACCAGTTTGTGCATATAACCACTTAAAAGCAATCGCCGCAACGACAATTGAAACAATTACAGGTAAATAAATTAATATCTTATATAAAGTTAAAAATCTCAATTTTTGATTAATCAAAATTGCAATAAATAACGGGACTATCGCCAAAACCGGTACAGCAATAACTAAATACAAAAATGTATTAAACATGACTTTATAAAAAACTGCAGAATGAAAAAGCTGTTTATAATTTTCTAAACCCACAACCGTCGGTGCATAAATATCTTTACCATAATCTAAAAAGCTAAAATAAATCGTTTGAAAAAACGGTATAAAAAAGAACACCAACAAAACTACAAATGCAGGCAATAAAAACAAATACGGTGCATATTTTTTATAATATCTAAACATTATAAA